>NZ_DBFSAP010000049.1:0-23178 GCF_048412355.1 Ellagibacter sp. | reverse complement strand
CGGCGCGCGTGGTAAGATTCATCGTGAAGGGCCTTTCTCTTGCTTGCTTTGGCTTAGACACCCGCAAGCATACCGAAGGGCCCTTTTCCTTCGCTAGCAGATTTCTCGGCTGTTTTTCCTCAAAAACTTAACTCGCACATATGCGAGCGATTGCCGGCTGAAGATTTCAACCTTGCTGTTGCTGCGATTCGTGCGGTTGCTTAATTGGAGAGCGAGTAGTCGGATGAACTGTACCCAACGCAGATTGTGAAATAACATCTTTGATGGATTCGCGAAAAGTGCACGGGCGCCTTGGTCCTTAGCCATTTGCAAGAGAACCGCTTCTCAATGAGCGGATGACGCACGGGGCGTGTACGCAGGCTTCGCTTCCCAGGGGTCCCCGCCGCCCCAGCCCGCTTCTCGCTTGCGCACCCAACTTCGCGAGCCCCGACTCTCCGAGCGTTCTTTCGCTCCATTCGCCCCCAACCCTCCTTCGCGCTCCCAGGGCAAATTCGTCCTTCCGCTGCAGGGCGCATGGCCAAGTCAACCCGTCGATTCGACCCTGCGGGTTGAGGTCGATTGCGCGCTTTCGGGTAGTCTATCATGCGCATGATTACGCTTTTGAGGGAAAGCGTGTCTGTTTTTGCGCATTCGCGCGATGTGGAGTCAAAAGAATAGTTGAAGGGGATGGTCATGAAACCATACAAGACAGTTATCTACAGCTTCCTGGTGGGCGGCACCTTCGCGCTCATCGCCCAGGCGATCCTCACGTTCTGGCAGACCGTGCTCGTGGGCACGCCGATGGCGTTCTTCATGGGCGGCGCCACGCTCATCAGCATGGGCGTGATCGGCTGCATCCTGGGCGGCCTTGCGTGCTATCAGTACGTCGAGGAATGGGCGACGTTCGGCGCGCTGCTCCCGTTCTCCGGCTTCGCGATGGCGGTCGGCATGAAAGCCGTGGGCCCCTGGACGAAGAACAACGAGAAAATGGGCAAGTGCATCTGGAATTGCGTGTGGTTCGTCGTATGGTTCAATGTGCTGTTCGCCGCTATCTGCATCGTGATCGGCTGGATCTGCGGCACGGTCGGGTTCAATAACAACCTCGGCGTCGCGAAGACCGAGGGCGGCATGCTGTTCGTGTACGCGTTCCTCGTGGGCGGCCTGCTCGCCGCGTTCTTCCAGATTCTGTTCGTGTGCTTGAAGAAAGTCACCAAGAAGGTCACCCCGCTTCACATCCTGATCACGGCATGGATGTTGGGCGCAATCTTCGCGCCCTTCGGAATCTCCGGCGCGCTCGCCAACTTCTCCGGCGAGGGCTTCTCCGTCATGATCACGGTCGGCGGCTACAACATGTACAACGTGGGCATCGAGCTCGCTGCGGGCAACCTCGCGGGCGCCGGCGTGCACCTTGGCTCGTTCCTGCTCGCGGTTGCTGGCCTCGCCATTACCGCGCTGTTCACCTTCTTCATCTACAACTGGACGTTCGGCCGCAAGCCGCTCGAGCAGGTTCATGCCGAGAAGGCGCTGAACTCGCTGAAGGAGCTCGGCTACGATGCCTCTATGGTGAAGAAGCTCGACAAGGAAGAGCTCGAAGGCTACGACACCGCGGGCGAAAGCGGCGTGCCTGCGGGCATGAGCGAGTCGGTGAAGGCGTAGCGACCGCTTTTCGTAAGACGGCTGTGCGTCGTGCGTTTGTGGCGCGTGTCGCGGGCGCGCGCTTCGTGACGCGCCTTGCTTGTGTTTCATCTTGACGGGCTTTCCTCTTATAGAGGGAGGCCCGTTTGCTTTTGCGCATCGCCGCCGCCCTGCCGATCTGCTAGGCTTCGTATCGATTGGAGGCCGCGGTACGATTCTCGCAAGCGGCAAGGGGAAGTGCTGATTTCTGGACGCTTGCTTTATACTGGTTAGCACTAATTTCGTAGTTCGTTCGCGCCGCGCGCTGTTTTGCCTCATTGCGCCGCCGCGATGCCTTAAGGAGTGGGAAATGGCAAAGGGAATGAGCAAGAAGGAGCGCAAGCTCCGCGAGGAGATCGCCGAGCTCGAGCAGAAAAAAACGCGCGGTTTCATGCAGACGGCTGGCGGCATCATTATCTTTGTGCTGTTCCTGATCATTCGCCAGGTCCTGGTGGCGAACGGCATGTTCGACCCTGAGACGGTGTCGGCGAGCGTAGTTACCTATGCGATTGCGGTTGTAGCGGCCGGCTTCGTCGGCATCGGCGCCTATCATTATTCCAGGGCGAAGACTAAAATCAGCGAATTGCAATCTCGCATCAAGTAGATGCGCCCCGCTTCACGTGAGGGTGGGCCGGCGGGCAGATGGGCGAAAATGCGCGCCTCGCGACGTTTCGCTCAAGATTACAGTTAGGGACTACATAAAATGAGAAAGCCCCGCGTCCTTCGCAAAAGCGGATGGATGCGGGGCTTTCGGGCTCGCGATGCGTGCGGCGGCTAGTCCGCGACTTCCACCAGGGTGATCTCGAAGGTGAGCGCCTGGCCTGCCAGCTCGTGGTTCATGTCGAAACTAACGGAGTCGTCGGTCACTTCCACGACGCGTGCGGGGAAGGGCGCCGAACTGCCCGAGCGCAGGTAGATGGTCTGTCCTATAGGCAGCTGATCGGCATTGGGAACATTCGAGCGCGGCATCTTCTGCACGAGCGCCGGATTGTGCTCGCCATATGCCTCGGCGGGCTCGAGACGAACCGTCTTGGTCTCGCCAACCTCCATGTCGCGCACGGCCTTGTCAAAGCCGGGGATCATCTGGCCTGCCATGCAGGTGAACTCGAGCGGCTCGCCGCGATCGTATGATGAATCGAACTGCGTGCCGTCGTCGAGCGTGCCTTTGTAGTGGGTTTTCACTTTTTTGCCTTCATTGCTCATGAAGCACATCTCCTCTCGGTCTGAAAAGCGTTAGCTGTTAGTCTATCTGAAGTGCGCGGCCAAGGCCACCACGTGCGGGGTGCGTTTACGCGGCGAAACTGCTGGCGAAACTACCCCAAATCGGCGAGCGTCGTTCGCGCGGCGACGAGTTTCTCGAGCGGCTCGAGAAAACCTCGCTCGCTTTCGGAAAGCCCGGCTCGTGCGGCGGCTATGACCTCATCGGCAAACTCGGCGGCCGGCCTGCCGTACACCTCGCCCGCGTAGCCCAGCTCCTGCAGCGAGTTCTTCGCCCGCTCGACGTTGCTTGTCGTGATGCCGCCGATGAGCTCCTCCACGCGCGTCAGGCTTTCCTCGCAGTAGAAAATTCCCTTCACGAGCGCGGCGTATGCGACAACGTGGGGCACGGGCATCGCGTCGGCGGGGCGAATCTCCAGGTAGGTCTTCAGCCTCACGTCGGGAAACACCATCGACAGTGCGTGCTCGATATCGGCGCGGTCCATGGGGCGCGCGGCGTAAATCTCGCTGAAGCGGCGGGAATCCTCGCGCCAGCCGCCCTGCCCGTCGGGCACAAGGATCGCCGGCGTGTCGTAGACCCAGCGCGCATAATCGCGCAGCGAGAAACCATCTTCGACAGCGCCCGGCACGATGCCGCAGCGCTCGGGGTCGCAGTGCTGCCAAATCTCGGTGCGCACCATGCGGTGAGTGCGCGGCGCGCCTTCAAAGATAGGGGAGTTGTCGCAGATGAGCGACAGGATCGGCGTAAGCATGCTCGCGACGCGATACTTGCGAATGCAGTCGCCGATACTCGTGTAGTCGATGCTCACCTGCGTCGATGCGCTTCCTCGCATCATGCAGGGTCCGAAGGGACTTACGGCGCCGAGGTAGCGATTCATGTACTCGTAGCGCTGCTTGGGGATAAGCTCCAGGCTCGTCGCGCGCGCCGTGGGGTGATAGCCCGCCTTCGCGAGCTTCCCGTGTTTCGGCGCAAGCACGCCGCAAAGCTTCTCCTCGAATCGCTCGAAGCATGCCTGCGCGCTGGCCAGTTCACGGAAAGGGCCTGCGGAAAGTTCCACCTGAGCAGCGGGTTCGATGGTCACCGCCTCACCGGGGCGCGCCACGCCTAGAAGGTCGCCCTCGGCGTCGTAGGTTGCTTGCGGATAATCGGCGCGCAGCACCTCGAGCACGCTCTGGATGCCGTCTTCGCCTGAATAGTTCACCGGTGAGCCGTCCTCGCGAACGATGATGTGCTCTAGTTCGATGCCGAGCGCGCCTTCGCCAGCTATGCACCCGCTCTCGATGAACGCTGCGATCGCGTCGACGTTGCGGTCGTACATCTCCATGCCGCTCGCGGGGGAATTTTGCGCGTCTGATGCCTGTTCACTGGCCTGTTCATTCATGGTTTGGCTCCTTGGCCTAAAAAAGTGGTGCAAACCCCAGCGGGTTTGTATAAAATAATTTCGCCGCACATCGTAGCACGTTGCGGCGACAGAATTGGGCATGTATCGAAAACGAGGACGAATCGTGAACTTGGGCATTCTGAATAGCAAGGCGCTCGCCGCTTCTTTTGCTGTCATGTCCCGACGACGTCCTTTGCGCGACGGCAAAGCCTCGCGCCGTGCCGCTTCGCGCGTTTCTTCTCTGTAACTTTTTCGCGTCCTCTTTGGGCGGGAACCCCTTTTCATTACTATTGTCCGTGCGCTTCGCCCTATGCGTATCGCGTGCATCGCCGCAGCTGGCATCGCTGGCGGCCAGGCTCGCTGTTCGCATATCCGCAGGCGCGGGAACCAATTCGATAAGGAATCGACATTATGAAGATTAAAGCCGGTATCGTTGGGGCCGCTGGCTTCGCAGGTGCGGAACTCACGCGCCTTTTGTTGGGGCACCCGAGCTTCGAGCTGTGTGCGATCACCTCCGATGCGCTCGCCGGGCGCGCGCTCGCCGAGGTGTACCCCGCGTTCGCGGGTGCGAGCGACCTCGTCTTCTCCAAGCACGATAAGAACGCACTTGCCGACCTCGACGTGGCCTTTCTCGCCGTTCCGCACACGGCGTCCCTCGCGATGACGCCCGATCTCATCGCCGCGGGCACCACGGTCATCGACCTGTCCGCCGACTACCGTTTGAAAGACCCCGCAATCTACGAGAAGTGGTACAAGGTGGCGCACACTTCCACCGACCTTCTCGCGAAGGCCGCCTTCGGCCTGCCCGAGCTCACAGGCGACGAGCTCGCCTCCGCCGCGGCGCGCCGAGCGGCAGGGGAAGCCGTGCTCGTGGCCTGCGCAGGCTGCTATCCTACGGCAACCTCGCTTGCTGCTGCGCCGTTTTTGCGCGCTGGGCTCGTCGAAGAGGGCGCCACTGTCATTGTCGACGCGCTCTCGGGCATCACTGGCGCGGGCAAGAAGGCCACCGAGCGCACGCACTTCTGCTTCGCGAACGAAAGCGTCGAAGCCTACGGGGTGGGAACGCACCGTCACACGCCGGAAATCTCGCAAATCTTAGGGCTCGCCCCTGGCAAGCTCGTGTTCACGCCGCATCTCGTTCCCATGAACCGCGGTCTGCTCTCCACGGTGAAGCTGCCGCTCGCAAAGGGCGTCGCCGCTCCCGATCCCGAAGAGCTCGCCGCCATCCAGCAGCGCTTCTACGCGCAATCCCCACTCGTCGAGGCGCTTCCCGCAGGCTCGCTTCCCGAGACCGCATCGGTCGCCGGAACGGCGCGCGCGCAGGTGGGCGTCGCCTATCACGCTGAGGCGCGCACGATCATCGCGATCGGTGCGATCGACAACTTGGGGAAGGGCGCTGCTGGCCAGGCCGTCCAGTGCGCGAACATCATTTTCGGCCTCGATCAGACCGAAGGCCTCACCTCGCTTGCCGTGGGGGTGTAAAACCCGATGGAAGGAACCGACATGACAGCATTCACCCAGATCGAGGGCGGGGGCGTCACGAGCGCTCTCGGCTTCAAGGCCGCCGGCATCCATGCGGGTTTCCGTAAGGAGCCCGAGCGCCGCGACCTCGCGCTCGTCGTCGCGGACGAGCCTTGCGCGGCGGCGGGCACGTTCACGAAGAACATCTTCTGCTCGGCGCCCGTCACCATCTCGAGGGAGCACCTCTCCGACGGCGGTGCGGGCGTCCCGAGCTACGGCACCGCGCGTGCTGTGGTGGTGAACTCCGGCATCGCGAATGCCGCGACAGGCGCCCCCGGGCTCGAGCACGCCCGCGAGATGGCGCGCATCACCGCCGACGCTGTGGGTTGCACCGAAGAGGAGGTGCTCGTCGCGTCGACCGGAGTCATCGGGCAGCATCTTCCCCTCGATCCCTTCAAGACGGGCGTCCCTCAGGCGCTCGCCGAGGCAAGTCGCGAAGGCGGGGCCTCCGCTGCGCGCGCGATCATGACCACCGACACTCACCCTAAGGAGTATGCGGTCAGCTTTTCAGGCGATGGCCTGGGTTTCGACGGCGTCACCTTCACTGTCGGCGGCATGTCGAAGGGCTCGGGCATGATCATGCCGAACATGGCCACCATGATCGCCATCGTTACGACCGACGCCCCCATCGCCGCGGCGCATCTCTCACAGATCCTACGCGACGCCGTGGGCGTGAGCTTCAACAAGATTACCGTCGACTCGGACACCTCGACCAACGACACCTGCGTCACGCTCGCGAGCGGGGCTGCGGCTCTGGGTGCGGCTCCCATCGAGCCGGGGACTCCCGCCTACGATGCCCTCGCCGCCGCCTATAAGGAAGTCTGCACGAACCTCGCGCGCATGATGGCCGCCGACGGCGAGGGCGCCACGAGGCTTGTGACCGTGCATGTCGCGGGCGCTGCCACCGACGCCGACGCCGACGCGGCTGCGCGCACCATCGCGAACTCGCCGCTCGTGAAGACGGCCATCTACGGCCACGACGCGAACTGGGGCCGCATCGCCGCAGCTGCGGGGCGCTCGGGTGCTGCGTTTCGCCAGGAGGACGTGTCCATCGACATCATGGGTATGCCCGTCTGCCGAGGCGGGCTCACTGTCGCCTTCGACGAGGACGAGGCGCTGCGACGTTTCGAGGCGCCGGAGATCGCGATCGATGTGAACCTCGGCGCCGGCACGTGCGAAACCACCATGTGGACATGCGACTTCTCGCATGATTACGTAACCATCAACGGAGATTACAGGACCTAATTGCCATGAACTACGATAAGGACAGCAGACCGAACGGGGTCGACACCATCACAGGCGAAGTGCTCGCCGAGGCGATGCCGTGGATCAAGAACATCACCGGCAAGACCATCGTCATCAAGTACGGCGGATCTGCCATGGTCGACGAGCAGCTGCGCGCCGAGGTCATGGCCGACATCGTGCTCCTGAAGATCATCGGCGTGAACCCGGTGATCGTGCACGGCGGCGGGCTCGCCATCTCCGAGGCCATGAAGCGCTTCGACATGCCCGTGAAGTTCATCGACGGCCAGCGCGTGACCACCGACGAGGCCATGAAAGTGGTGCGCTCGGTGCTTGCCGGCCAGGTGAACCAGGAGCTCGTCGAGGCGATGAACGAGCACGGCCGGGTCGCGGTGGGCCTGTCGGGCGCCGACGGGGCCACGATCATCGCCGAGCAGGCGAGCGAGCAGCTCGGGCGCGTCGGGCGCGTCGTTCGCATCAATTCGCAGCTTCTCGAAGACCTCGTGTCGGCGAACTACATTCCCGTTCTCGCGTCGGTCGGCATCGGGGAAGAGCCGGGCAGCGGCTTCTTCAACGTGAACGCTGACGTGGTGGCGGGCCATGTGGCGGCGGCCATCGGCGCGCACAAGGTGTTCTTCTTGACTGACGTCGACGGCCTCTACCGCGATTTCGACGACAAATCGTCGCTCATCTCGCGCATCTCGCTTGCCGAAGTTAGCGAGATGGTGGACAAGAAGCAGGTCTCGACGGGTATGATCCCGAAGCTGCGATCCTGCATCCGCGCGCTTGACGCGGGCGTGCACCGCGCGCATATCTTAAACGGCACCACGCCGCATGCGCTTCTGCTCGAGATGCTCACCGACAAGGGCGTCGGCACCATGATCGTCCCGCCCGACGGGGACGCGGCGTTCGACTCCACGCGCGAGGGCAGCTTCGCAAGCAAACTGGTGTAACGTGGGCGGTTACCTCACCGCCTTTGTGAGAAGGAGAAACAATGAGTCTTGCTGAACAGCAGCAGCTGGAGGAAACCTACGTCATGCACACGTTCGGCCGCAAGCCGGTCGAGCTGGTGGAAGGCGAGGGCATGGTCGTTCGCGATGATGCCGGCAAGGAATACCTCGACTTCATCGCGGGAATCGGTGCGGTGAGCCTGGGGCATTGCCATCCCGCCGTCGTGCGCGCGATCACCGAGCAGGCATCCACGCTCATCCACGTGAGCAACTACTACTACATCGAGCATCGCGGGCAGGTGGGCAAGTTGCTCTCCGATGCGCTGAACGAAGAAGTGCCCGCCGCTGACCAGGCGCCTTGGCAGACGTTCTTCGCGAACTCGGGCGCCGAGGCGAACGAGTGCGCCATCAAGCTCGCCCGCGCCTATGCGCGCCGCCGCATCGAGGCGGAAGGCGGCGACGGGGAATCAGCCCCGCGCGTGATCGTCACGGTGAAGAAGAGCTTCCACGGCCGCACGCTCGCCACGCTCGCCGCGACCGCGCAGCCGGCCAAGCAGGAACTCTTCCAGCCGCTGCCCGATGGGTTCACACCCACGCCGCAAAACGACATCGCGGCGCTCGAGGCGCTGTTCGAGACGCAAGGCGACTCCATCTGCGCCGTCATGCTCGAGCCCATCCAGGGCGAATCCGGCGTGCATCCCTGCAGCCCCGAGTTCATGGAGGCGGTGCGCCGCCTCACGGCCGAGCGCCACGCGCTCATGATTTGCGACGAGGTGCAGTGCGGCATCTACCGCACCGGCAAGCCCTTCGGCTTCCAGAACTACGATGTCGTGCCCGATATCGTCTCCATCGCGAAGGGCGTGGCGTCGGGCTTCCCCTGCGGCATGTGCGCCGCGCGCGGGGAAGTGGCGGCGGCCTTCAAGCCGGGCGACCACGGCTCCACTTTCGGCGGGTCTAACCTTGCAGTGGCCGCGGCAGAGGCGACGCTGTGCGAAATCCAGAAGGAGGACCTCGCCGCGAACGCGATTGAGGTGGGCGCGTACCTGCGTGAGCAGCTTTCCGCGCTACCCCAGGTCACCGAGGTGCGCGGCATGGGCCTCATGCTGGCGGCCGACCTCGCGGAGGACGGCAAGGGTGCTCCCGACGTCGTGTATGATGGGCTTTCCGCAGGCCTTCTGCTCAACGCGACGGGCGCACACACGCTGCGCTTCTTGCCGCCGCTCGTGTGCAGCAAGGCCGACGTCGATGCGTTAATCGAGAAACTTGGTGGGATTTTATAGTTCGCCAAATGCTCAGGGTGCATTTGGTTTACCGTGGGTAAAACAGTTTTGAGCTGGGAAAGGATACAAAAATGAGCGAACAGAGGGACAGGGTTGTCTTGGCCTACTCCGGTGGCCTTGATACGTCGGTGTGCATCAAGTGGATGCAGGAGGAGCGTGGGCTCGACGTCATCGCCGTCGTTGGCGACGTTGGACAGGAGCACGACGGTCTCGAGAAGATTCACGACAAGGCCCTGCGCACCGGCGCCATCGAGTGCCGTGTGGTCGACATGCGCGAGGAATTCGCCAAGGAATACCTTACCCCCGCGCTTGCCGCGAACGCGCTCTACGAGAACAAGTACCCGCTCGTGTCCGCTCTCTCGCGCCCGCTGATCGCGAAGCATCTTGTCGAGATCGCGCACGAGTTCGGCGCGAAGTACGTGGCGCACGGCTGCACCGGCAAGGGCAACGACCAGGTGCGCTTCGAGGCATCCATCATGATGCTCGATCCGTCGCTGGAAATCATCGCCCCTGTTCGCGAGTGGGATCTGAAGACCCGTCCGCAGGAGATGGACTGGGCGGCGGCGCACGGGGTGGAAGTTCCCACCACCAAGAAGTCGCCCTATTCGATCGACGACAACCTGTGGGGCCGCGCCATCGAGTGCGGTGTTCTGGAAGACCCCTGGAACGAGCCGCCGGCGGACATCTACACGATGACCACCGACCCCGAGAAGGCTCCCGACATCCCGACCGTCGTGGAGATCTCGTTCAAGGACGGCATCCCCTGCGCGCTCGACGGCAAGGAGATGAGCTACCTCGATGTCATCCTCGAGATGAACAAGATCTCCGGCGCGAACGGCTTCGGCCGCCTCGATATGGTGGAGAACCGCCTCGTCGGCGTGAAGAGCCGCGAGTGCTACGAGGCTCCGGGCGCGCTTGCCATCATCAAGGCGCACAAGGCGCTTGAGGACATCTGCCTCGAGCGCGATGCGCTCCACTACAAGCTCCATGTGGAACATGAGTGGGCCGACCAGGTCTACAACGGCAAGTGGTATGCCCCGCTGAAGGCTGGTCTGGATGCGTTCCTCGCAACGACGCAGGTCAATGTCACGGGTACGGTGCGCCTGTCCTTCTACAAGGGCACCTGCACGGTCACGGGCTCCAAGAGCGACTACTCCCTCTACACCAAGGCGCTCGCCACCTACGACGAGGGCGACACCTTCGACCACAAATCCGCGAAGGGCTTCATCAACATCTACAGCCTCTTCGGAAAGGTTTGGGCTGAGAAGCATCGCCAGTAAAGGGGTTTCGCTGGTCTGCCGACCAGCGAAACGAGCCGACGCTGCGCGGCGCTCCGGCGGCACAGCTGGCGCTCCAGGGTTTTGTCGCGTACCTTAGTACGCTTCTTCAGCCTTTCGCGCCATCTGCACTCGCCAGAACGCCGCTCGCTGACTCTTGCTCGACCTGCGACTTTCCGAATCCCACAGGTTGAACAAGGTCGAAGCGAGCGTTGTCTTCAGAAGCGAACGACCCAAGGGCGCTCACAAAAGGGCGCCCTTCTCGTAATGATTAACGCAAGTCGAGGCGGTGCGGGCGTGCTCAAATCCCGAAACGTAGGGTTTGGCGTCCGGCAGCCTTCACAAAGCGAGTTCCGCAGCGAAGCGAGGACTGTCTGAGCGACTGAAGGTTGTCGGGCGCCAAACCCGGACGGCCTCCTCCAAGTCGGACAACGAGAGAGCGAATTCCCAAACAGTATTTACGAGAGAGCGAATTCCCAAACAGTATTTAGGCAACTCTGAAAAGAAGGGCACACACCATGGCACTCTGGTCAGGCAGATTCGAAGAGGGCGTGAGCGAGTTCACGCAGCGCTTCGGCGCATCTCTTCCCGTCGACAAGCAGCTCTATGCGCAGGATATCGCAGGCTCGCGCGCCCACGCAGCGATGCTCGCGCACCAAGGCGTCATCTCGCAGGAGGATGCCGACAAGATTGACGCGGGCCTTGAGCGTATCAAGGGCGAGATCGAGGCGGGAAACTTCCCGTTCGACATCAACAACGAGGATATCCACATGTCCATCGAGAGCGTGCTCACCTCGGAAATTGGCGATGCGGGCGCGCGCCTTCACACGGGTCGCAGCCGCAACGACCAAGTCTGCACCGATACGCGCCTGTTCGCCAAGAAGCGGGCGCGCGATCTTATGGCCGCGAACGTTGAGCTGCGCGAGGCGCTTGTGTCGCAGGCAGAGAAGCACTTCGACGTCATCTTGCCTGGCTATACGCACATGCAGCATGCCCAGCCGGTGCTCTTCTCCCATCATATGCTCGCGTACGTGTGGATGCTCGACCGCGACTTCGACCGCCTGCGCGCAGCATACGACGCCGCGGACGCGAACCCGCTCGGGTCCGCGGCCCTCGCTGGCACCACCTATCCGCTTGACCGCTTCATGACGGCAGAGGCGCTCGGCTTCTCGCGCGTGATTCCCAACTCACTCGATGCCGTCTCCGACCGCGATTTCCTGCTCGACCTTCTGTATGCCTGCAGCGTGTCGTGCATGCACCTGTCGCGCTTGTGCGAGGAGATCATCCTCTGGTCGACGGCGGAGTTCGGCTTCGTCACCCTGTCCGACTCGTTCTCGACGGGCTCCTCGATCATGCCGCAGAAGAAAAACCCCGACTTCGCCGAGCTCATCCGCGGCAAGTCTGGGCGCGTGATCGGCGACTTGGTTGCGCTGCTCGTCACGATGAAGTCACTTCCCCTTGCGTACAACAAGGACCTTCAGGAGGACAAGGAAGGTGCCATCGACGCTGCGAAGACGCTCGAGGATTGCTATCGGTGCGCCACGGGCATGATTGACACCATGGAGATTCACTCCGACGCCATGCTTGAGCAGGCGAAAAAGGGCTATCTCGCCGCGACGGACGTGGCCGACTACCTGGCGAAGAAAGGCCTTCCGTTCCGTCGTGCGCATGAGATCGTGGGCCATCTCGTGCTTTTGTGCGACAAGCGAGGCTGCGGCTTGGAAGACCTCTCGCTCGAGGACTTCAAAGCGGAAAGCGACCTGTTCGAGGAGGACATCACGAAGTGCCTCGACCTTGCGAGCATCGTCGCCGCGCGCACCACGTTCGGCGGTACGGGCAATTCCGCGGTGAAAGAGCAGCTCGACCAGGCGAAAGAGGCGCTCGCCGCCGACGAGGCCGACGCGGCATCGCTCGCGTAGCATCCTGATGGGGCTTCGTCGCTCTAATCGGCGACGTTATCACGAAGGCAGGGGTTCGAGAAATCGGCCCCTGCCTTTCTGTATTACGGGGAGGCGCAGGTCATGGGCCAAACGACGCCTCTTGTGCCCATTTGCTGACAAAACGGGGGAGCTTTCGAAGGGAAAGCGAGCCGATGCTACAATACTTTGGACTAACGAGGAGGTGCCCGTGGCGTCACGTGCGATTAAAAGCAGGGCCAACATCAAGAAGAAGCATCCGTCGACGGCGGTGATCGCCGTCGTGTCGGTTATCTTCGTGTTCGTCGTCTCGCTTTGCTGGGGCGTCTGGTCTGTCGGCTCGTCTTGGCTGACCGATCTCCCTGATTACGAGAGCGCCGACGCGTACAACACCGCGCAGCCGACGGTCGTGTACGCGAGCGACGGCCAGACGGTGCTTGCGGAATTCCAGCTGGAGAACCGCGACCCGGTCGAAATCAGCGAGATCAGCGACTACGTGCTCAAGGGCACGGTTGCTACGGAGGACGAGCGCTTCTACTCCCATGGTGCGATCGACCCGTGGGGCATCGGCCGCGCCTTGGTGAACAACCTCATGGGTGGCGACCTGGAAGGCGCATCTACCATCACGCAGCAGTTCGTGCGCAACACGATTCTCTCTTCGGAGATGGACGACATCTCGATCAAGCGTAAGGTTCGCGAGGCATATATCTCGATCAAGCTTGAGGAGCAGTACTCCAAGGACAACATCCTGCTCATGTACTTGAACACGATCAACTACGGTTCGGGCGCCTATGGCATCGAGGCCGCATCGGAGCGCTACTTCTCGAAGCACGCAAGCGAGCTCACCATCGCGGAGGCGGCGACGCTTGTGGGCATTCCCCAGTCGCCAACGTACAATAACCCAATCAATTACCCCGAGAACTGCACGAAGCGCCGCAACGTGGTGCTCGACCGCATGCTCTCGAACGGCGTCATCACTCAGGAAGAGCACGACGCCGCTCAGGCCGAGCCCCTCGTGCTCAATCCGACCGAGCCGTCGACCACGGGAATCGAGGCGTATCCGTACTTCACGAGCTACGTGCGCGACCAGCTGACCAACGCCAACGGCAAGTACGCGTACTCCAAAGACGAGCTTTTCAAGGGCGGGCTGAAGGTCTACACCACGCTTGACGTCTCCATGCAGGAGGCCGCCGAGGCGGCTGCGCGCAAGAAGGAGCAGGCGGCTGGCGACAACTACGAGGTCGCCATGGTGGCGATCGACCCCGACAACGGCTACATCAAGGCGCTCGTCGGAGGCAAGGACTACGACGCCTCGCAGGTCAACATGGCCACTGGCACGGGCGGATCAGGCAGGCAGGCCGGCTCCTCGTTCAAGACGTTCACCCTGGTGGCAGCTATCGAGCAGGGTATCGATCCCAGCACGATGATCGATGCCTCGGCAACTGCGAAGCTCCCTGGATGGGAAGTTGCCAACATCAACCACACCAACTACGGGACGAAGAGCATCTCAGACGCCTTCGCGGTCTCGTCGAACACGGCGTTCGCTCGCCTCATCCTCTCGATCGGCCCGGACAAGGTCGTCGATGTCGCCAAGCGCATGGGAATTACTTCGCCGCTCACCGCGACAGGGTCGCTCACGCTCGGTTCCGAATCGGTGACGCCGCTTGAGATGGCGAACGCGTACGCGACCATCGCGAACGGAGGCACGCACTACGATCCCGAGTGCGTCGAACGCATCGTCGACCGCAACGGCTCCATCGTGGTGGACAACTCGGCACCGAAGGGCACACGTGCCATCTCCGCCGAGGTCGCCCACGCGGCCACCGAGGTCATGAAGGGCGTTATCACGAAGGGAACCGGCCAGGCTGCGGCGCTTTCGAACGGGCAGGTCTCGGCGGGTAAGACGGGAACGTCCGAAAACTACATGGACAGCTGGTTCTGCGGAATCACCCCGCAGCTTTCCGTGGCCATCTGGTTCGGCGATCGCAGCGACTACAGTCACGCCCAGCGCGTGCCGAGCGGCATGTCGGCGGCGAGCACGTTCCCCGACTTCATGAACGTTGTTCTCAAGGGCAAGCCGACCGAGGATTTCCCGAAGGCGGGCGATCCCCAGTACAAGACCAACTTTGAGGACACCACGTACCACATCGGCGGCTACTACAGCTCAGAAGACGATGAGGACAAGGATAAGGATAAGAAGACCGACGGGGATTCAACGAACGGAAACGGGACCGGCACGGGGAACCATCAAGGCACCACAGGTGACGGCGGTAACGGCACGACCGGTGGCACTGGGGGCACCGGCGGAGATTCCGGCGGAGGCACGACTGGCGGCACAGGTGGCGGCGATTCCGGAGGTGGCACGACCGGCGGCGATTCCGGAGGTGGATCCGGCGGGGGTTCCGGTGGAACCACTGAGCCAGTTCCGATAGAGTAGAGTTTTGCACGATTCGAACAATCGCGCGGCGGGTTCCCCCGTCGCGCATCGATGGGAGAACACATGACCCGATCTTCATTCATCCGCGCGCTTGCCGCCGTTTGCGTGAGCGCAATGCTCGCTGTGGCGCTTTCCGGCTGCATGCAGCAGACGGCCAATCAGGCAAACGACCAGCAATCGGAAAATCGCGAGTACATGACGCAGGTCAACCAGAAGATGGACGACCTTGATTCCCGTCTCTCTGATTTCGTCGATGCCGTTTCGCGCGGTGACGTGGTTACCATGCGCACCCAGGCGGACAACGCATTCAAGGTGCTTGACGACTTGTCTTCCCTTGAGGCGCCCGAGCCTTTGAAGGACGTTGCGGCCGGCTATGTTGACGGCGCGAACAGCCTGAAGGACGCGCTCAACTCCTATATCCAGCTTTACACGGAGATTGATGGCGCGACCGCGTCCGAGCCCTTCGATTGGTCCACTTACGATTCGCGTTTGCAGGCAATCCAGGATGCCTATAATGCGGGTATCGATAAGTTGAAGGCGGCCGACGAGGCAGCGGCGGGCAAGGACTAGCGCTTCGGCTCTCCCCCGAGTGCCAAGGTGTGCGAGACTGCTCGCTCTGGGAGTGCTCGGCAGATTCTTAAAATGAATTGGTCGCAACGCGAAGGCGGCGACCTGCATCATGCGGGCCGCCGCCTTCGCGTTTCTCTCTTATGCTGGTAGGGTGCCGCCAGTCGAGGCATGGGCGGACGTCTGCTGCGACGGCCTGCATCGAGCCATGTCGCACCTTTCGGCTGCCGTACGGATTCCCAGGCTCCTACGGAGAAGGCTCGCCGCCTTCGCCGCCCGGTTGCCCGCCGTCATCGGGCGGACCCACGGGGCCTTCGCCTCCGCCAGGTGGCTCCTCGCCCGAGTCTGCGCCGCCGCCGCTATCGCCGCCCGCGTTCGGGTCGGGGCCAATCGACACATAGGCGGTGTAGGTACCGTTCGCGAACTCGATCTTCACTATCGACCCTGCAGCCACAGTGGAGCTATAGGTTTCCACGATGGTGAGGTTGCTCCCCAGCGCTGCCTGCACTTCGGCCAAGCTTGCGCCCGAAAGCTGCGCGATGGTGTCCTTCGCGGCGTCTTCGCTGTATATCGACTGCTTCTTGTTGAAGTCGCTGTCGTATTTCGGTTCGGCGGCAGCGGGGAAGTCTACCCTCTCGCGACCGTCAAGGGCAAGCGACATGAAGATTCTCCAGGCGTCCTTGCACCAGGGCGCTTCCCACATCTCCCGTTCTTGCGCGGCGCCCGTCCAAACCGCGCAGGAAAGCTGCGGAGTGTAGCCGCAGAACCACAGGTCGCGATGCTCCTGGGACGTGCCCGTTTTGCCTGCGCTGACCTGGCCCGACGGCAGCGCCGACCCGCGCCCGGTTCCCTGGGTGACCACGCCTTGCAGCACGCGGGTCACCTCACCTGCAACTTCGGGGGAGAGCACCTGCTCGCCCGGAACCTCCGTGTTGTCGATAAGCGTCGTGCCGTCTTGCGCGATCACCTGGGTGATGCAGGTGTCGGGGTGGCGGATGCCCCCGGTCGCAAATGCTCCGTAGGCGCTCGCCATGCGCAGCGTGTTCGTCTGCGCGGCACCGAGCGTGAGCGCGGGGTAGGCTCCGTAGCCGTACTTCGTGTCGCCGGAAACGCCGAGGCGCGCCGCCATGTCGAGCAGGCTCTGCGGCGTCACGCCGTCGGGGTCGGTGACAAGGCGGGCGAAGCCGGTATTAGCGGAGACCCAGGTCATCCGCTCGATGGAAAGGTACCCGTAGTTCGCACCCGCATAGTTGGTGACGGGCTTGCTCCATGCTGCGTTCACGAACCCTGTGGAGCAGTCGATGACCGTTTTCGGGCTGATGCCCTGCTCGATGGCGGCGGCCAGCGTGAACGCCTTGAACGACGATCCCGCCTGGCGTCCCGTCGCGCTCGTTGCGAGGTTGAACTGGCTGTCCGACCAATCCTTCCCGCCGATCATGGCGAGCACGTAGCCGGTGTTCGGGTCGATGCACGTCATCGAAAGGCTCACGTCGCTATCGCCGGTCCTTGCCATATCGTCGTACACTTCCGCTGCCGCTTCCTCCGCATAGCCCTGAAGCGTCGGGTCGATCGTGGTGTAGACCGTAAGCCCGCCGTCGAACACCTCCTCGAACGAAAGCTGGTCGAGGAGCTGCTGGCGCACGTAGCTCGT
Organism: Ellagibacter sp.; assembly: GCF_048412355.1. NCBI lineage: Bacteria > Bacillati > Actinomycetota > Coriobacteriia > Eggerthellales > Eggerthellaceae > Ellagibacter > Ellagibacter sp. The sequence goes on along the minus strand of NZ_DBFSAP010000049.1, from coordinate 6,084 downwards.
GAAATACGGGTACTCGTAGATGCCGTCTTCGGCGCGCGCTTCGACGTCTAAGACAAGCTCCTCCTCGACGGCACTATCGTGTTCCTCCTGCGTGATCGTTCCGTGCGTGAGCATGCGGTCGAGCACGACGTTGCGACGCTTCGTGCAGTTCTCGGGATAGTCCTCGGGATTGTTGTACGTCGGCGACTGAGGGATGCCCACAAGCGTCGCCGCCTCCGCAAGCGTAAGGTCGATTGCGCTCTTGGAGAAGTAGTGCTGCGCCGCGGCCTCGATGCCGTAGCATCCCGACCCGTAGTTGATTGTGTTCAGGTACATGAGCAGGATGTCTTCTTTGGAATACGCCTGCTCCATCTCGATGGCGAGCTCGGCTTCCCGCACCTTACGGCGAAACGAGATGTCGTTCGCCTCGTTCGAGAGGAGCGTGTTGCGCACGAGTTGCTGCGTGATGGTGGATGCGCCCTCGAGGCTGCCGCCCTTCAGGTTGTTCACGAGTGCGCGTCCGATGCCGTAGTAATCTACACCTTCATGCTCGTAGAACCGGGTGTCCTCCGTCGCGACCGTGCCTTCCAGCACATAGTTGCCCACCTGGTCTTTCTCGATGGGTTCCTGGTCTTGCAGGTAGAACTCGGCCAAAAGGGTGGTGCGGTCGTTCGCGTAGATGCGTGTCTTGGCGCTGTAGGCGAAGGCGTTCGGGTCGTGCACGCTGGGCAGCTCGCCGACCCATGCGTCCACGACGCGTCCCACGCCGAAGGCCCCGAGGCCGACGATAAGGACGAGCGAAAACGCCGCAACGAGCACTCCCCATGCTGGAGCATGGGTGCGCATTTCACGGTGTTTTCTCCTTACTCTCATGATTCGTCTATACTACCATGAACCGACCATCTGGTCTTTCAGACGAGGAGACACCAACCTTATGCGGAATATGGAACTTTTGGCGCCTGCGGGCAACATGAGCGCCCTTCACGCCGCCGTGCGTGCTGGTGCGGACGCGGTATATCTCGGGCTCGAGTCGTTCAACGCGCGCCGCGGGGCCGATAACTTCACCATCGCCACGCTCAAGGAGGCGTGCGATTACGCGCATCTGCGGGGCGTGAAGATCTACGTCACTCTGAACATCATCGTGCTGCCGGGCGAAGTGGGCCGCGCGCTCGAATGCGCTCGTCAGGCATGGCGCGCAGGTGCCGACGCGCTCATCATCCAAGACATTGGTCTTGCGAGCGAGATAGCCCGCGCGCTTCCCGACATCCGCCTGCATATTTCTACGCAGATGAACACGTGCAACGCCGCCGGCATCCGCGCCGCTGCCCGCATGGGTGCCAAGCGCGTCACGCTCGCCCGCGAGCTTTCCGTGGAGGAAATCGCCCATCTCGCGCAGGTGGGTGCCGAGGCGGGCGTCGAAGTCGAGGCGTTCGGTCATGGCGCGCTGTGCATCTGCTATTCCGGCCAGTGCCTCATGTCCTCCATGATTGGGGGCCGCTCCGCCAACCGCGGCCTGTGCGCGCAGGCGTGCCGCTTGCCCTACGAACTGCACAATGCCGCCCAGCGAAACCCTCTTTCGGCGCCTGGCGAACATCTGCTCTCGCCGAAGGACCTCTGCTCGGTCGATCTGCTTTCCGATCTGGCGCGAGCCGGCGTCGCGTCGCTTAAGATCGAGGGCCGTATGAAGTCGGCCGATTACGTGTCGGCCGTCGTGTCGGTGTACCGCCGCGTGCTTGATCGGGTGTATGCGCAGGAGGGCTCTGTTTCTCCTGCTCGCCCGACGGAGGACGAACGCCGTACGCTTGAGGAGGCTTTCTCCCGCGGGTTCACCACGGCGTATCTTGAAGGTCAGCGCGGAAACGACATCATGAGCTATCAGCGCCCGAACAATCGCGGCGCCTTTATCGGCCGCGTGGCCGAAGCGCGTAACGGCATAGCGACCATCTCCGCTGAGCACGAGCTTGCAATCGGCGATGTCCTCGAGTTTTGGACGGGGAAGGGCCATGCCGCCCAAACGGTAGCCGACCTCTCCTTCGACAAGAAGGGCCGTGCGCGGATTGAGCTCGATGCGCGCGCGAAGGGCGTGCGCGCGGGCGACCGCGTGTTCCGCGTGCGCAGCGCGAAGGAAGCCTTCGAGGACGATTCCCTCGAGCCGCGCGTCGAGGTCGAGGGCACGGTTCGCCTGCGCATCGGCGAGCCGCTTGAGGTCTCTTTCTCCTTTGCCAATGCGGCGCAGAGCGAGCTTGCCGAGGTTCGCGGCACGGCACTCGGGGCCGAGGTCGAGCCTGCGCGTACGAAAGCCGTCACCGAAGAAGACGTGCGCGCTCATATCGATCGCCTCGGTTCGACTCCTTATGTTCTCACGCGGCTCGACGTCGAGCTCGACGAGGGGGTCGGCATCGGGTTCTCGCAGCTGCACCGCGTCCGCGCCGAAGCACTCGACGATCTGACCGAGCGAGCCTTGGCCGCCTATCATGCGCGTCGCCTTCCCCGTACCGAGGATCGCGAAGAGCTTCCCGCCGTCCGTCCGAGCGGCGCCCGCATCGGCGCATGGACGACGAATCCCGTGTGCGCGAGGGCGGCAAAGCGTACGGGCGCGCATATGGTGTACGTGCCGGCGCTGAACTACGGGCGCGGCGAGGCGGTGGTCGCGGGCCAGCTCACGGCCACGGTCGAGCAGGCGGGCTACCCCAAGCAGTGCCTTCTCGCCATGCCCGTCGTTGATCACGACGAGGTCGGGCTCTCGCGAGAGGCGAAGTTTGATTTCGACCCGTGGCGTTACGCAACGTCGGGGCGCCCGGTGTTCGTGGAGAGCCTCGGTGCCATGCAGATGGCCGCCGAGATCGGGGTTCCCTTCGAGGTCGGCCCGCATCTGCCCGTCACGAACAGGCTTGCGCTCGACGAGATTGCTCGCATGGGTGCCGTTCGCGTGTGGCTCTCTCCCGAGCTCTCTCTCGACCAGATTCGCGAGTTGTCCCGCGATACCCCGGTTGAGCTGGGCATCTTCATCTCGGGCGCGCAAGAGCTCATGATCACCGAGCACTGCCTGCTCATGAGTCAGGGCCCGTGCAACGAGGATTGCGCCGAGTGTCGCCGCCGTCGCAGCCCGCATTACCTTAAGGACCGCAAGGACTTCGACTTCCCCGTCATCACCGATGCGCTCGGCCGCAGCCACCTTTACAACAGCGTCGAGCTGGATTTGGTGGCTTCGCTTCCCGAGCTCATGGCGGCGGGCGTCACGTCGTTTATGGTCGACACGACGCTCATGAACGGCGAGCAGGCGGCGCAGGCTGTCGGTCGAGCCATTCGCGCGCTGCGCATCGCGCAGTCCGACGGAAACTCGGTCGCCAAGATTACAAGCGCTACCACAGGGCATCTGTTCCGCGGCGTTCAGTAGCACGCTGCGACATGGGACGGGGCCTCTGTCTCTTTGGGACGGGGGTCGGGAAACGTATCTCAGCTAGGCTACTTATCATTTGAAGGCGCTTCCCATGCGCAACGCTGCGGCCTCGCAGTGTTGGGAAGCTCCTTCCCGGGCGCTATTTCACGCTCGTGAGGCGTCCTTGGTAGCCGCAAAGGACGCGCGCATTGCCCTCGGCGATGGCGAGTCCTTTCTCGAGTGCCGCTCGCGGTAGGTCGTAGTCGTTGTTGTTCTGCGAGATGTGCATGGCAACGACGGCCTCGGGCGTGCGAAGACCCGCGGCGCGCGATTCGGCGATGAGTGCGGCGAGCTCCTCGGTTGCCTGCGGGTTCGAGAGGTGGCCGAATTCCGAGGCGATGCGCTGCTTGATGATGTAGGGGTAGTCGCCGCTTTGCAGCATGCGCTCGTCATGGTTGCTCTCGAGCGCCAAAATGCGCACGTCACGCAAGGCCTCGTGCGCCGCGTTCGTCACGATGCCCGAATCCGTTATGTAGCCTAGCGCGTCGCCGTCGGGCGCCTCGACGCGAAAGCCGAAGGAAGCGGCAGCATCGTGGCTGGTTGCGAAGGGGAAGGCGCGCAAGCCGGCGGCCTCGATCGCGCGCTGCCCCGGGGCGAGTGGCAAGATTGCGCAATCGCCTGCGACCTTCTGCAGCACGGAACTCGCGTCGACGCAGGCCTGGTTTACGTAAACCGTTGGTGCGCAGCCTAATTTCGCAAGGCCGCGCAACACCACGCCTAGCCCCTTGGTGTGGTCCCCGTGCTCGTGGGTGATGAGTACGGCGTCGATTCGAGCGGGGTCGAAGCCCGCCTCGTCGCATCGCTCGAGGAAATCGCGCTTGCAAATTCCGCAATCGATGAGCACCCCCGCGCCTGTCGCGGCGTTTTCGACGATGGCGGCGTTGCCTTTGCTTCCGCTTGCGAGCACATGTAACTTCAGCACTGGTTGTTCTCCTGTCGGGCGATGGGTAAGAATAGCCCTCGACCGTGACGATTAGATTCCACTGCGGCATTGTAGCGAAACGCCACTCGCTTCAGCGAAGAGTTTGGGCGAGAAGCCCCCTTTCGGGAAAGGTGCCTGGCAGCCGAGAGCGTTCATTCGCTAATTGCGCAGCCCCCTCGATAGATTCGGGGCTCATGCTGCCTATGTGTTAGAATCGCTTGTGCAAATCCGTTGTATGAAGGACATTTCGATGCTCACACCTGAAGAACAGCTTCACATCATCTCCTCTGGCACGGCGCAGATCGTGCCGGAAAGCGCTCTACTCGAGAAGCTCAAGCGCGGCAAACCCCTCAACATCAAGCTCGGTGTCGATCCGACGGCTCCCGACATCCATATCGGCCACGCCGTCCCGCTGCGCAAGCTCCGCCAGTTCCAGGACCTTGGCCACGAGGTCACACTCATCATCGGAGACGGTACGGCGCTCATCGGCGACCCTTCCGGGCGCAACTCGACCCGTCCGCAGCTTTCCCGCGAGCAGATCAAGGCGAACGCGGAAACATACGTCAACCAGGCATTCAAGATCCTCGACCCTGAGAAGACGACGCTTCGCTACAACTCCGAGTGGATCCTCTCGTTGAACATGGAAGAGCTCTTGAAGCTCATGGCGCAGTTCACGGTCGCCCGAATTCTCGAGCGAGACGATTTTCATAACCGCTACACCTCGAACCTTCCGATCAGCCTTCATGAGTTCATGTACCCGGTCATGCAGGCTTATGACTCCGTCGTTATCAAGGCCGACGTCGAGCTCGGCGGCACCGATCAGCTCTTCAACCTGCTTGCCGGCCGCGAGCTTATGGAGAAGCTCGGCATGGAGCCGCAGGTGTGCCTGACGCTCCCGCTGCTCGAGGGCACCGATGGCGTGAAGAAGATGTCGAAGAGCTACGGCAACTACATCGGCCTCACCGACGAGCCGTCCGACATGTTCGGCAAGGTCATGTCCATCCCCGACGAGCTTATGGTGAAGTACTACCGTCTTGCATCGACCGAGTCTGTCTCGGCAATCGATGAAATCGAGGCCGGCTTGGCCAACGACGAGCTCCATCCTAATAAGGTAAAGCGCGCCCTCGCCCGCAACATCGTTGCCGCTTACTACGACGAGGAGCAGGCGAACGCAGCCGAGGAGCAGTTCGATCTCGTGTTCAAGAAGCATGATGTCCCCGACGACATCGCCGAGTACACGCCCGACCTCACTCCCAACGAAGAGGGGCTCGTCTATCTCGCGAAGATCATTCACGACGTCGGCCTTGCGCAAAGCGTTGGGGAAGCGCGCCGCCTCATCGACGGCGGTGGTGTAAAGCTCAATGGCGATGCGGTCGCTCCTAAGGCATACAACGTCGAGCCCGAGAAGCTGAAGGATTGCGTCCTTCAGGTTGGCAAGCGCAAGTTCATCAAGCTTGTGTAAAAAAGGTCTTGCGGCGGTAAAACCAAATAGTTATAATAAGAAACCCGCGTTTGAGGAGAGCGTGGGTTTCTTCTTTCACTCAGCTTGATTGAGAGCAGAAACGGTGGCACTTCAAAACCGCTCAAAACTTTTTGAAAAAAGTTCTTGACGGCAGGCGAGAGGTCGCGTAATATATCTCCTTGCGCCGCGGACGGAAGGAAGCGGCGGGGCGGGGCGCTAGACGCCCCGGGAACCTTGAAAACCGGATACCGAGGAAAACGGATAGGAACGCGTGCGGGGCCC
>NZ_DBFSAP010000048.1:0-119388 GCF_048412355.1 Ellagibacter sp. | reverse complement strand
CTTTTCCTCCATGCTTCTTCCTTTCTCTCGGGAGGGCCTTCGGCCCTCGCCTCCAGAAAGGAATTCTCGAACTCAGCCGGACATGTCCGGCTGAGTTCGAGAACGAAACTTAAGTGTTCGGATGAACTTGCAAATTAACCCGTCCCCATTGTGTTCTACGCTGTTTCGAAATGATGCCGCATAACGTACAAATTCGGGATGCTTTGATTTATAATCGACCGTTAGGAGTACGCTCTGCGAAAGGCGCAGAAGCGGCATCATCGAACACGAACTGGGAGGCTTATATGCTCAAAGCAATCATCGTCGACGACGAGGCCCCCGCGCGCTCCGAATTGAAATTCCTGCTCGACGAACTTGGCCAGACCGAGGTTGTTGCCGAGGCGGCTAGTGTGCGCGAGGCTATCGAAAAGCTCAAAGAGTACCCCTGCGATGTCATGTTCCTCGACGTGAACATGCCGGAAGCCACTGGCTTGCAACTGGCCGAGGCGCTGCAGCATCTGAAATTCCCGCCCGCGGTGGTGTTCGTCACCGCCTACAGTGAGCATGCGCTCGACGCGTTCAAGGTGAACGCCATCGATTACCTGGTGAAACCGGTCGAGACAGAGCGCCTCTCCCAGGCGCTTGCGCGCGTCCGCGAGCACGTTTCGCTGCATGTGCAGGCCCAGAAGTCCGAGCGCATCCCCGTGGAAAAGGGCGGCAAGAAGATCCTCATCGGCATCGATAAGATTCGCTTCGTCATGGCGCGCGATGATTACGCATACCTGCAAACCGACACGGACCGCTATTTCTCCACGGTGAGCTTGGCCCAGCTCGAGAAGCGTTTGGACGGCCACGGGTTCTTCCGTGTGCATCGCGGGTACCTGGTGAACCTTTCCATGGTTGAGGAAATCGAATCGGTCTCCGGCGGCACGCTGCTGCTCACGCTGAACGGCGTGGAAGAGAAGATCCCCGTAAGCCGCAGACGCGTGAGCGCGCTGAAGAAGGCGTTGGGGCTGTAGGCGGTAGGGCTCCTGCAGCAGGTTCCTTGATTGAGTCAAAAGCGCTCGTCGCGTTTGCGGCGGGCGTTTTTTGCGCACGGTGGACGTGGCTGCGGGTGCGCCTGCTCTAGAAAGCAAGCTACTGCGAGCTGGACAAGAGTGGGACAGGGAAAGCGCGGACAAGAGTGCGTCCGTGCAATGTCGAGGGCGAAATCGCACCCCAGATGGCGATTCTCTCTGGGATTTCGACCCGTTCCCCCACTTGTCCATAACTCCATCACAGGGTTCGAGGATAATTCAAGTCGTGCGTGCCTTTGAGGGGGCCTACACGATACCGAAAGAAGGTTCACATGCTGACAAGCGACATGGAAAAGTTATACCCTTCTGCGAAAACGCTTGTGAAGGAATGCGTCGCCAGCCGCGTGCTGGCCAAGGACGCATCGCTTTATGATTTCTCCGACGGTGCGCGCGAAACCGCCGAGAACTTTATGGGCTGGGTCGATTTGGGCATGCGCCCGCAGTGCGACCTCGCGAAAGTTCAGCGCTTTGCCGACGATGTGGTGGCGAGCGGCATCAAGACCGTCGTCCTCATCGGCCAGGGCGGATCCACGCAAGCGCCCATGACCATCACAAAATACAACAAGTCCGACACGGTTCGGGCAAACCGCGTCTCGTTCAAGACGCTCGATTCCGATTCTCCCGTGCGCGTGCGCGAGCTGCTTGCCGACTGCGACCCTGCGACGACGCTCGTCATCGTGTCCTCGAAGTCGGGCGGCACTATCGAGCCGCGCCTGCTCTCCTCTGCGCTGCGCGACGCCCTCGAAGCGCAGGCACCGGAAATCAACTTCGCGAACCACCTGGTCGCTATCACCGATCCTGGCTCGCAGCTCGAGCGCCAGGCGCACGAAGAGGGCTGGCTGGCCGTCTTCAACGGCGAGCCCACCGTCGGCGGGCGCTTCTCCGCGCTGTCGATCTTCGGCCTTCTGCCCGCAGCACTCGCTGGCATCGACCTGGAGCAGTTCATCGCCCACGCGAAGGACGCCGAAGAGCGCTGCAGCGAGGATTCCATCGACAACCCGGCGATCAACCTCGCCGCGTTTCTTTACGACAACTATCTCAAGGGCCGCAACAAGTTCTCGTTCCTCACGCCGAAGCGCGGGCGCGTCTTGGGCCTTTGGATCGAGCAGCTCGTCGCCGAGTCGCTTGGCAAGGAGGGGCAGGGCATCCTGCCGAACATCGAGGTCGATTCGCTCCTGCTCGCGCGCGATGCAGGCGATCGCAGCGTCATCATGTATCAGACGAAGACCGACTTGTGGGACGAGCGCAAGAACTTCGAGATGAGCCTCGCCTATATCGACCCGGCCATCCCGCGCCTGAACTTCAAGATTGACTCTGCGCTTGAGCTCGCTGAACACTTCGTGATGTGGGAATACGCCATCGCGATGTGCGGCTACCTCATGCGCGTGTGCCCGTTCGACCAGCCCGACGTCGCGTCGGCGAAGGCCGAGGTTCTAAAGATTCTCGCCGAGGGCCAGCCCGAGCCCGATTTCGTGCAGGATTTCATCGGCGATGTGCACATGGGCGAGGTCGAGGTGCGCTTGGCCCCGTGCTTTAAGGACTGCACCGACGTGCGAGCTGTCCTGCGGGCGCTGCTCGGCAGCATCCAGCCGGGCGATTTCTTCGCGCTGAACGCGTTTCTGCCGTTCACGGGCGAGGGACGCCGCGAGGCGCTCGAGGACATCCGCCACGGAGTGGGCGAATCGCGCCACGTCGCGTCGTGTCTGGAAGTGGGCCCGCGCTACCTGCACTCCACCGGCCAGCTGCAAAAAGGCGGCCCGAACTGCGGTGTGTTCCTCATTTTGTCGGCCGACGAGCTGAAAGACATCCCGCTCAAGCGCGAGGCGGAAAGTCTGGGCGCGCTTGCGAAGGCGCAGGCGTCGGGAGATTTGCTCACGCTGGCGAGTCGCGGTCGACGGTGCGTGCACCTGCATCTCCCCGACAACTCGGGAGTGACGCTGCGCGCGCTTGCCGCCGTCATTCGCGAGATCCTGGCCGAGCTGTAGGTTCCTGCTGATTTGCGCCGCGCCCGTCGCAAGAGGGGCGCGGCTTTCTGTATTGTCTGAGTTTTTGAGGGTGAGAAGCATGATCGAGGCGCTCGATATTCATGTGACGGGAATCGTCCAAGGGGTCGGGTTTCGTCCCTTTGTCTACCGAATGGCGAAAAAATACCTGATCAATGGATGGGTCTTGAACGCGGCGGACGGCGTGAACATCCATGCGGAAGGGGAGAGCCGCCTGCTCGACGAGTTCGTGATCGAGCTTTCCGAGAACGCTCCCGCGGCGGCGCAGGTGAAGGAAATTGAGCTTAAGGAAGTGCCCCTCCAAAACTTCGACTCGTTCGAGATTCGCTTCTCGGACGATGCTGCGGTGCGGGAGACCACGCTCGTGTCGGCTGATTTGGCCACCTGCGACGACTGCGCGGCGGAACTGTTCAACCCGAACGACCGCCGCTTCCGCTACCCCTTCATCAACTGTACCAATTGCGGGCCTCGCTTCACCATCATCGACGCGCTTCCCTACGATCGCGTGAGCACGTCCATGAAAGATTTCACCATGTGCGAGCGTTGCGCCGCCGAATACGCCGACCCGCTCGACCGCCGCTTCCACGCGCAGCCGGACGCGTGCTTCGAGTGCGGCCCGCACCTCTCCCTGGCGTGGCGCCCCGACTGCGAGGCGACGCCGGGCGAGGACTTCCCGACGCGCGGGGCGGGAGACATGCCCTCCGATGCGCTTCCCGATGGCTGGCGCATCACCTGGGGAAAGACGCGCGAGACCTCGGATGCCCTCATCGCGCGGGCGGTCGAGCTGCTGTGTGTCGGACAAGTTGTGGCCGTGAAGGGGCTTGGTGGGTTCCACCTGGTGTGCGATGCGCGCAACGCCGGGGCGATCGCTCGGCTTCGCGAGGGAAAGCGCCGCGGCGGCAAGCCGTTCGCGGTCATGATGGCGAACGCCGAGGCGGCGCGCAGCGTCTGTGAGGTGACGCCCGAGGAAGAGAAGGCGCTCTCCGATCCGGCGCGTCCGATCGTGCTGCTGAAGAAGCGCCCAGGCGTGGCGCTTGCTGCGGGCCTTGCCGACAAGCTGCCCGAGCTCGGCGTCATGCTCCCCGCCACCCCGGTGCAGCTCCTCTTGCTGCACGATTTTGCCCGCGCCCTTGAGGAAATGGGCGTCCCTGAACCTCCGATGCTTGTGATGACCTCGGGAAATATCCACGATGAGCCGATCGTTACCGACGATGCCGAAGCACGCGGGAAGCTCGGCGGCATCGCGTGCGCCGTGCTGGGCAACGACCGCGCCATCCTTTCGCGCTACGACGACTCGGTGGTTCGCATCATTTCGGCGGGTTCTGCGGGCGCTGCCGTGCAAGTGATCCGCCGTGCGCGCGGGTTTGCGCCCGTGCCGTTGAAGCTGGCGCAGGCGAGCACCAACCCAGAGGCTGCCGCAGTCCCGGAGGATGCCGCGGCCCCCGAGGCGACTGGCGCCGCCGGCTATGAGGGTTCTCCCGAAACTGCAGGCCATGAAGCTGCGGTCGCCCCGGTGCTCTTCGCGGCAGGCTCGGAGCAGAAAAGTACCTTCGCTTTCGTCCGCGGTTCGGAGGCGTTCGTCTCCCAGCATGTGGGCGATCTGGAAAACGCTGAAGCTTTCGATGCCTGGCTCGACGCGAAAAGCCGCTTCGAGAAGCTTTTCGAGCTGCGCGCGACACGCCTTGCCTGCGACGCGCACCCCGAGTATCTCGCTTCGAAATGGGCGCGCGAGCAGGCGAGAAAGCTCGATATCCCGCTGGTCGAGGTGCAGCATCACCATGCGCACATCGCTTCGGTCATAGGCGAGAACGGCCTTTCGGGCGCGGTGTGCGGAATCGCCTTCGACGGAACGGGGTTCGGTGCGGACGGCTCTATCTGGGGCGGGGAAGTGCTGCTCGCAAACGCGCAGGCCTATGAGCGGTTCGCGAACTTCGCCTACGTTCCCATGCCGGGCGGTGCCGCCTGCGTGAAAAATCCTTTGCGCATGGCGTACGGCGTTCTGTGGGAGTTCGACCTGCTCGAGCATCCGGCGGCCAAGCGGGTACTCGATGCGCTCGGCGAGCAGGCCGACCTTTGCGACCAGATGATCGAGCGAGGCTTGAACACGCCGATGACCTCGTCGGTCGGCCGTCTTTTCGACGCGGCGAGCGCCATCTTGGGGATATGCGAGCACCCGACCTACGAAAGCGAGGCGGCGGTTCTCTTGGAGGCTGCCATGGGGCCGGCCGCATCTCCTGACGGTGGTTCGACCGACGAGGCGGGCGTCAACGGCCGTTACTCGGTCGCCATCACGAAGAACACCGCGACGTCGAAGTCGACCGCCCAAGACACGTCGGTCCTGCTCTTCGACGCGGTGCCCACCTTCAAGGCGCTTCTCGACGACATGCAGGCGGGCATCCCCGCAGCGACCATCGCCCGCCGCTTCCACGGTGCCTTCGTGGAAGCCATCGTGAACGCGGCGAAGCTTGCGTACAGCGTTTACGGCGTGTCCACGGTGGCGCTCTCGGGCGGCGTGTTCATGAACCGCTTCATAATCGAGCATGCGCTCGCGGCTTTGCAGGACGAGGGCTTCACCGTTGCCGTCAATCGTGAGCTGCCGCCCAACGACGGATGCATCTCCTACGGCCAGGCTGTGATAGCATGTGCGCAAGACGAGACGACGCACGACGAGTAAAAAAGGACTGAGTGCCTATGTGTTTGGCAATACCCGCGTTGATCACGGAAAAGAAATCGGACAATTTGGCGACGGCCGAAATTCTCGGCGTCACGCGCGAGGTGGCGCTTGATCTCACGCCGCAGGCGAACGTCGGCGACTACGTGTTGGTGCATGCCGGCTTCGCTATCGAAGTTGTCGATGCTGATTATGCAAAAGAAACCATTGAACTGGTCAAACAGCTTGAGGATGTCGCCGTATGAGCGTCTTGGAGGATGCCGCCGACATCGATTTCTCGGCGTTTAAAGACCCGAAGCTCGCGCGCGGCCTCATCGAGACCATCCACCGCCTTGCGCCCGAGCACGCGACGCTCATGGAGGTGTGCGGCACGCATACCGTGGCAATCGCACGCAATGGCATTCGCGATTTGATGCCTGAAGGGCTTCGCCTGGCGTCGGGCCCCGGGTGTCCCGTTTGCGTCACGTGCAACCGCGACATCGACACGGTGATTGCGCTCTCGCGCATCCCGAACGTCACGATCACCACCTTCGGCGACATGACGCGCGTCCCCGGGTCCACTTCGAGTTTGCTTGCGGAGCAGGCCGCGGGCCGCTCGGTCGAGATCGTCTATTCGCCCCTCGACGCGCTCGCCTTTGCGAAGGCGCATCCCGAGCGGGAGGTCGTCTTCGTGGGCGTTGGCTTCGAGACGACGACGCCGCTTGTGGCCATGGCCATCAAGCGCGCAAAGGCCACGGGGCTTTCCAACTTCACCGTGTTCGCGGCGCACAAGAACATGCCCGGTGCGTTGGAGCTGCTCGTGGGCGACCCCACGCTCGAGCTCGACGCGCTCATCCTCCCCGGTCATGTGAGCACCATCATCGGCGCCGAGCCGTACCGCTTCCTGGCGGAGAAATACGGCATTCCTGGCGTGATCACCGGATTTGAGCCGGTCGACGTGCTTCAGGGCATTGCCATGCTCGTGCGGCAGCTGCACGAGGGTCGTGCCGAAATCGAGATTGCGTACGCGCGCGGCGTCATGCCTGAGGGAAACCCCGTGGCCCTCGCCGCGATTGACGAGGTGTTCGAAACCTGCACGGCCACGTGGCGCGGCTTGGGCGATATCCCCGGCTCGGGGTATCGCATCCGCGAGGAATTCGCCGACTTCGACGCGGTTCGCCGTTTCGAGCCCGATGTCGAGCCGACGCACGACCCGAAGGGATGTCGCTGCGGCGACGTGTTGCGAGCTCGCATGGCTCCTAACGAATGCCCGCTGTTCCGCACGATCTGCACGCCGGAGAACCCGGTGGGGCCTTGCATGGTGTCGAGCGAAGGCAGCTGTGCGGCGTACTACCGGTATTACTAAAGTTAGCTACAGCTAAGACCTTCCCCGTTACCCTTCGCGCTGTGGTACCATAGAAAAAAGCGCTGATTGGAGGATGGAAATGGAAAAAGTCTCCATGTCGCATGAGGATTACCTTGAGGCTATCGTCATGCTGGGTGGAACGACCGAGAACTCTGTGCGCTCGGTCGATATCGCGAACAAACTGGGGGTTTCCAAGGCCTCTGTCAACAAGGCGATGAACGCCCTGAAGGAAAAGGGTTTCGCCGATCAGCCCTATTACGGCGACGTCACGCTGACGGAAGACGGCTATCGCTATGGTGCGGCGGTGCTCGAGCGCCACGAGCTTCTGCGCAAGTTCCTCACCAAGGTTTTGGGCATTCCCGAGGACACGGCCGAAGAGGAAGCGTGCTTGATGGAGCACGCCATCAGCGACGAGTCCTTCAAGAAATGGAATTCTTATATCAAGCAGCTTGACCTTTAAGGGCCCTATCGCCACTGCCCGTTTTTCCTAGATACGAATCTGAGCTGTTCAGCGGGCCGAGGGCAAGGCAAAACACTGCAAAGCGCCGGCCGTTTTCCCACGTGCCGGCGCTTTGCTTGTGTGGTATCCTGCGAAGAGCTTCTTGCATTACACACACTCTTATCAAACCACGATGCACTAAGGGGCCATTCGTTGACACAGCAGGCGAAAATCCTTTCGTTTGACAAGGCACGGCGCGCGCAAGGCGACCGCTCGCACTCACTCGATTCTTCTCGATACGCAACGCGCGATGCGCGCTCTTCCCGAACGGGGTATTCCTCCCGCGAGCGCTCGGGGGCATATGCGGCTGCCCGTACGCGTCGGGACTCCGACTATGCCGCTCGCGCAGCGGAGCGCTTGCGCTATTCCGAAGACGACGTTCGCGACGTCCGCTCGCGCTATGCGGGCGAGGGAACCCGCGACGTCCGCTCGCACTCGCGCGATTCGCGGCGCTCCGCTTCCGACAGGGGGCCCATCGGCGGGCGCGCATATTCCTCGCAATCCCGAGACGCTTATGCGAACAGCCGTCTTGCCTGGGACGATTCCCTTGAAGAGGAGAACCCCGAGCAAGCTGAGCACGAGCCCGAAACGCTTTCTCGCTTCGAGAAGCTCAAGCGCAAGCACGCGAAAGACAAGGCTGATCGCAAGTTCGCGCGCCAGTACGGCGGCGGTGGCGACGCTGCGCCTGGAGAAGGCGGCTCGCGCGCTGCGGTGTACAAAGGGGAAATGGGCTCGGCGCATCGCCGCTCATCCCGCATGCAGAACGAGGAATCGTCGTCCGCATCGCGGCGCACCCGCGGCGGCGATTCTCAAAAACCAGCCTCGCGCCTCGTGAGGAAGCCTTGGTTCATCGTAACCGCGGTCACGGCGTTTTGCCTGGTGTTCACCGTGTCGTTCCTCTATCCTTCAGCGGCGCAGCTCTACCATTCCGTGCGAGAGCGCGACCAGCTCCAGGCGGAATATGCCGCCATCGAGCAGCGCAACGACTCGATTCAGGCGACGGTCGACGCGCTTTCGACCGATGCGGGCGTGGAAGATCGCGCCCATCAGGAGTTCGGCTGGGTCTCGAAGGGCGAGAACGCCGTCACCGTGTACGGCCTCGACCTCGATGACGACTCGACGTTCACGGCAAGCGTCGTGCCTGGCAGCATCCCCGCTCCCGAGACGTGGTACTCTAAGCTGCTCGATCCGATCTTCGGGGAGAAATAATGCGCTGCGGGCGGTATGCCGCAATCGACATTGGGACGGTGACGTGCCGCATGCTCGTTGTCGATGCGGACGAGTCGGGGCTCCACGAGCTCACGCGCGAATACGCCATCACCAACCTCGGCGAGGGGGTGGACGCAACGGGCGAGCTCAAGCCCGAGGCGATCGGCCGCGTCGTTCGAGCCATCGACGGGTTCCTCGCGGTGCGCGATTCGCTCTCGACGCCCGATCATCCGGTGATTCGCACCGTTGCGGTGGCGACATCGGCAGCTCGCGACGCGCGCAACGCCGCCGATTTCGCAGCGCGTCTGCGCGAGCGGGGCATCGAGCTTTCCGTCATCCCCGGATCCCGCGAGGCCGCGCTGTCGTTTTCGGGCGCCTCGATTGACTTTTCGGGCGAGCGCCTCATGGTGGTCGACGTGGGCGGCGGCTCGACCGAGGTCGTCATGGGAACGGGCGGCGCCGAGCCCTTGTGCGCGCACTCTTTCAACGTAGGATGTCGCCGGGTGACCGAGAAGTTCCTGGCGAGCGACCCGCCCGCGCCCGAAGAGCTTGCCCGGGCGCGCGCATGGATTCGCGAGCAGATGGCTTCCTGGTTCGCTGACCAGGCAAAAGAGGCGGCGTCGCTCGAACGTGTCATCGCGGTTGCGGGCACGGCAACAACCGTCGTCAGCATCCGCGAGCGCATGGAGACCTACGACTCCTCGCGCGTTCACAAGGCGCGGGTTTCTCGGCAGGATCTGCTCGAAGTGCACGAGCGCTTGGCTGCTCTGCCGCTTTCTGAACGAATGCAGGTGGTGGGGCTCGACCCCAAGCGCGCGCCCGTGATGGTCGCGGGGCTTCTCATCCTTCTCGAAGTGCTCGATTTCGCCGGCATTGATGCGTTTACGGTGAGCGAAACGGACATTCTGCATGGTATTACGCTCGCAGTCTCGCATGAGGCCTGCGAAAAATCGTGCTTGTGATAGGATTTGCACGAGCAAATCACGGGGGCGTGGCGGAATTGGCATACGCAGCGGACTTAAAATCCGCCGCCGCAAGGCTTGTGGGTTCGAGTCCCACCGCCCCTACCAGATGTTTGCTTCTGGAAACGTTCGATCTATGAAGACAGGCGATTTACCGACCGCATGGAAACCATCAACGACATCATCGCATTGACCGAGCAGCCCCCCACCTCTTTCGAGGAGTACCTGAGCTGTTACGCGTCCAAAATTGGGGACATCCTCAACGCCTACATTCCGTCGGGCTCGCATCCCGACATGGATCGCTATCTCTACGATCCCCTGAAGCGCTATAGCGAAAACGGCGGCAAGCGCCACCGCCCGCTCATCTGCTTCGCAGCATGTCGCGCGGTCGGCGGCAACATGGAGCTCGCCACGAGCGCTGCGGCGGCTATCGAGCATTTCCACACAGCGGCGCTCATCCACGACGACATCGCTGACGAGGCTGAGCTGCGCCGCGGCGAGCCCTGTCTGCACCTTACCGAGGGCATAGGACTTGCCATCAATATGGGAGACCTTGCGTTGTCCCTGGTCAACGGTACGGTAATCAATGATCCGCTGTTGAGCGACGCGGTGAAGGTGCGTGTGGTCAGCGAGCTGATCGAAATGACGCGCCGCACGATCGAGGGGCAGGCGCTCGATATCGGATGGGCGCGCGACGGTCGCTACGACATCACGCCCGAGGATTACCTGGTCATGGCGACGCACAAGACCGCGCACTATTCGGGCGCTGTGCCTTTAGCGGTCGGCGCTATCGTGGGCGGTGGCACCGAGCAGCAGATCGAGGCGCTGCGCTCCTACGGCCTCGACACAGGGCTCGCTTTCCAGATTCAAGACGATTTGCTGAACCTCATCGGCAGCGAGGAATCCACCAAGAAGGATTTCCGCAGCGACATCACCGAGGGCAAGCGCACGCTCATGGTCGTCCATGCGTTGCAGAACTCCCCGAAGCGCGAGCGCCTGATCGAGATTCTCTCCTCGAAGGAGAAAGATCCCGCCGTCCTCGCCGAGGCGGTGGACATCATGGTCGAGTCCGGGTCCATCGAATATGCGCGCACCTACGCGGAAAACCTGACGAGCATCGCCAAGAATCGCCTGGTCGACCTTGTCGAGCCGTCCGATTCGCTGAAGCTGCTCATCTCCATGGCCGATTGGTTCGTCAACAGATTGAAGTAGGCGGTTCTCATGGATAGGATCAAACGAAACGACAAAGGGCCGGCGGTCGAGGACGTGCAGCAGCGCCTCGTCGCTGCCGATTGCCTTGAGGAAGGCGCCGTGAGCGGTGTCTTCGACGACGCGACGGTCGCCGCGGTGCGCGCCTTCTGCGTGAAGTCGGGCCTTCCTGCAGCTGAAGAGGTCGACGAGAAGGTGTGGTCGGCGCTCGTCGACGCGACGTTCTCCCTGGGCGATCGCACGCTCTACCTGCGCATGCCGTACTTCCATGGTCGCGATGTGCGCGAGCTGCAGCAGGTGCTTTCCGCGCTCGGGTTCGCCTGCGGCGTGATCGACGGCATCTTCGGGGCCCATACCGAAGACGCGCTGCGCAAGTTCCAGCTCAATCTGGGCCTTCCTTCCGATGGCATCGCGGGCGCGTACACGTATGCCGCGATCCAGAACCTGCACCATTCGTGGGTCGGCAAGGCAGCCATCCACGAGATCGTCCACCTCGGATTCGCGCGTGCGGCGGGAGTGCTCGAGCGGAACGCGCTGTGCCTGTTCGGTACCGAGGAGTTCGCCCGCAGCGTCGCGTCGCGCATGTCGAACCTCTCACTTGCCACGAACCCGCAGTCGAAGATTCTCTCTGCGGACTCGCTTCTTGTTGCGCCTGACGAGTCTATGCTGCTGGTGCACATCGTGCTTCCCGAGGAAGAGGCCGTGCAGAAGGTGCCGCGCGTGAGCTACGAGGACGAGGCCACGCTGCCGCTTCGCTTGGAGCAGGCCATCGCCGCAGCTCGCAAGGCGACGCCGCGCCGTATCGCCATCGAGCTTCCTGGCCGCGTGTGGGAAGACGCGGGCGAGGGCCGCAGCGCCCAGCATTTCGCGATCACCCTGCTCGACGCCTTGTGCACCGCGCTTTCCCAAAGCGAGCGCTCCGCCTAAGCGTTGACGCTCGGCGTGCGTCTTGCGGGGAAGGGCTAAAGCATCTCGCGTGAGCGAGGGTTCGTCCCAAAACAACCGAAGAAACCAAATGAGGGCCGCCTGAGTGCGGCCCTCTTGTTGCGCGAGGCGGGAAACGCCGGCGTGCCTCTTTCCTGCCTCGCGAGGCGGCGGGGCACTACCGGCGTGTCTCTCTCCTGTTGTGCCGGGGACGGGCTTGCCTGCGCGCGGTGCCCTCGCCGTATCGGAAACGAGCAGTGGGCGTGCACCTCTCCTGTTGTACCGAAAACGGGACATCCAGACGTTTGAGTGCCTTGGTGAGTCGGGAATTCGACCAACAATCTACCTGGGATTTCAAGTAAAACCTGAAATTCGCCGCATTTTAGGGAATTCCCCCTTGCCTTACTGACATCATGCATGACATAATGCCCGACAGTTGCCTGAATAACAAGGGAACTTTTCACGAGGATGTTGGAAACCGAAGAACGTTATGACGTCGCACGTTTTCGCTCTCAGTCTTGCGTCGGGCGGGTTGGCTGCCTGTGGAGGCGAGGCGAACGGCGCTGCCGCATTCTTCTCCCGCAAGCGAGTTGGGGCGAAGCGGCATTGAGCCGCCTGTTGCATTGGCGGGCATTACGAAAGGGCGTGGAACGTAAAGGCGTCAATTGCTATTTGCGCATCCATCAATTGGGCAGGTGAACAGGGGTGCGCAGCATATAATCGAATAGAGTCCTGAACGGCTCTTGGCGATTCCCGGCAACAACATCGAGAAGATGTTCGATCGATCTAAAACGGACGAGGAACGAACCAAAAGGGGACATTATGGTTTCAAAGGCAGAGGCGCCCACGGAAGAAGAGCGCGAGCATCTTACCCCGATGCAGGAGCGCCTGCTCGGCTATATTGCCTTCCGGACCGTCGGTCGAGATGGGACGAGCGAATCGAAGCGCCAGCTTGCCGAGCACCTTCGCAGCAGCACGAAGACGGTCGACCGAGCGATTACCCGCCTGTGCAACGAGGGCTACATCGAGGTGGAGGAGAATCTCCTTCCCGATGGCCGGCAAGGCGCCAACACGTATCGACTGAGTAGATAACGAGCAGCTTGCTTGCTCCGCGCGCTTCGTCGCAAGTTTTCCTAGGGCTCGAATTCTCCCGTCTCTTGTGTGCTTTTCCCTTGCCGCGCGCTGCCTCCCGTGCGCTTTCTCGTGCGCCCCTCTCGCCTTCCCGCTGCGAGCTGCCTTCCGTCGCCCTTTCCCTCTCCACGAGCCTTCCCGTCCTGCGCTTTCCCGCCGCGTCGCAATCTGCATCTTACGTGCGGATGAACTTCGTGACCTGGCGGGAGTGCTACAATGTGCGGGTTTTACAGACGGTTCAACTGCACGAAAGAGGGAGTCAACATGGCACGTCCCATGACCATGGCGGAAAAGATTCTGGCCGCCCATGCGCATCTCGATGAAGTGGAGCCGGGGCAGCTGATCGAATGCGATCTCGACCTCGTGCTTTCCAACGACATCACGTCGCCCATCGCGATCAAGAACTTCAAGAAGATCGGCGTCGAGAAGGTGTTCGACCCGACCAAGATCGCCCTGGTGCCCGACCACTACGTTCCCAACAAGGACATCAAGAGCGCCGAGCAGGCCAAGCAGGTGCGCGAATTCGCCCGCGAGCAGGGCATCACGCACTATTACGAAGTCGGCTGCATGGGCGTCGAGCATGCGCTTCTGCCTGAGCAGGGCGTTGTGGGCGCGGGCGACCTCATCATCGGCGCCGACTCCCACACCTGCACCTATGGTGCGCTCGGCGCATTCTCCACGGGCGTCGGCTCCACCGATGCCGCGGTCGGCTATGCCACCGGCAAGGCGTGGTTCAAGGTGCCCGAGACGCTGCTCTTCAAGATCGACGGCGAGCTCAACCCGGGCGTTACCGGCAAGGACATCATCCTCTACATCATCGGCATGATCGGCGTCGACGGCGCGCTGTACAAGGCGATGGAGTTCACGGGCAGCGCCATCCGCAGCCTGTCGATGGACCAGCGCCTTTCCATCTCCAACATGGCGATCGAAGCTGGCGGCAAGGCCGGCCTCATCGAGGTGGACGACATCACGCGCGCCTACATGGACGGCCGCACCGAGCGCCCCTACACCGAGTATCATTCCGACCCCGACGCGAAGTACGCGAAGGTGTACGAGATCAAGGCGTCCGACATTCCGCCGACGGTCGCGTTCCCGCATCTGCCATCGAACACGCGCCCGGTCGCCGAGGCCCGCGATGTGAAGATCGACCAGTCCGTCATTGGCAGCTGCACGAACGGTCGCTTGGAAGACATGCGCCAGGCCGCGGCCGTGCTCAAGGACCGCAAGGTTCACCCCGACGTGCGTTGCATCGTGATTCCCGCCACCCAGCAGGTGTACAAGCAGTGCATCGCCGAGGGGCTCATGGATATCTTTCTCGACGCCAACTGCGCGGTGTCCACGCCGACGTGCGGCCCGTGCCTGGGTGGTTATATGGGCATCCTCGCCGCAGGTGAGCGCTCGATTTCCACCAGCAACCGCAACTTCGTCGGCCGCATGGGCGACCCGACGAGCGAGGTCTATCTCTCCTCACCGGCCGTTGCCGCGGCGAGCGCCGTCTTAGGGCACATCGGCCTGCCGGAAGATTTGGACTAACGGGAAGGGAAGGTTCCACTCATGCATTTCAAGGGTACCGCGCATCGCTACGGGCGCGACATCGACACCGACGTCATCATTCCGGCCCGCTACCTGAACTCCTCCGAGCCCGAGTGGCTCGCACAGCATTGCCTGGAGGATTTGGACGCCGACTTCGTGAAGAAGGTCAAGAAGGGCGACATTATCGTTGCCGAGGAGAACTTCGGCTGCGGCAGCTCGCGCGAGCATGCGCCGATCGCCATCAAGGCGGCGGGCGTCGACGTGGTCATCGCGAAGAGCTTCGCGCGCATCTTCTACCGCAACTCGATTAACACGGGCCTCGCCATCATGGAGTGCCCCGAGGCGGTCGATGCTATCAAGCAGGGCGACGTTGTGGATGTCGACGCCGACGCGGGCGTCATCACGAACACCACGACGGGCGAGACCTTCAAGGCGCAGCCGTTCCCGCCATTCATCCGCGAGATTATCGAGGAAGGCGGCCTTATCAACCGCACAAAGAAGGTGCTGGGGAAGTAAAAGAGAAAGCCGATGCCGAGGAGGCGGCGCAGGGCGTCGACACCTCTAATCTTGCCGCCGCCCAGAAGAAGCACGATGAGCTGAAACAGTCCTACGACGAGCTCGTCGAGCAGCGCGACGCCATTCGGGACGAGCAGTAGCGCCTCTATGAGGACGCGATGGTGACACGCAGGGATTACGAGAATGCCCGTAAGAACGCCTCCAGGGAAAACACGAAGGTTAGTGACGACGAGGGCTATCTCAACCAGTAGCTTAACATGGACTGGGACTGGCTCCGGAGCTCCTCTGGGGTCGGTCCCTTCAGTTTAACTGGAACTTCTCGTTCCCCTGATTTCGAACTGCCTCACGCTTCCCAGATACGGGCGCCTCCCGTCTCTGGAGAGGGTAAGATTTATACGTTCTGAATAAGCATCGGCGTCCTTGAGTAGCTTGACCTCGTCTTCGTTTTCAAGAAGCATTTGCTTCTTGTTGCCGCACACGCAGCAATCGTCTCTCTCTACGTTAATCTGACCACATGCGCAGACCCACCATGTTTCGTTGCGGATGATTCTACGTTCCGCGAAAAATGATAAGAGCGAAGAAAAGGATGATGATAGAAGACGGTATAACCATGACTGACCCCTTAAACTTCCTATGCTTTTGCGACAATCGGAAGAGTTTTCGTTTGCGCTGATGTTCTTCCTGGCAGTAGGTTATCGGGGGGCTTGTCGATGATTGTTTTCGGCTACTCTTCTGGCCAGAGGATTTCGCTGCGTAGATAGTCTCCTAAGTGCGGCGTGGAGAAGCGCACGAGCCCATAACCTGCCGACTCGATGACGTGCTCACGAATGAGGCTGGCCCGATATTTTGCCGCCCAGCTTGTGGTTCTCCCGGTGCGCTCGGCAATATCGGAAACCTTCGACGGGGCATCGCCGTCTTTCGCCATCGCCTCTATGAAGAAACGCTGCGGACTGCGGAGGCCATAATACAATGGTGCGCATATCGCCTCGTAAAAGGCGAGCAGCGCGTCGGATTCCCCAGTTAAAACGTCGCAGCTCTCGATAATGCGCGATCCGCGCCGCTCGGCAGCACGCCACATGTAATACCCGACGAGTTGGATCATGTATGGATGCCCGCCCGCCTTCCTCGCGGCGTCGAGCGCTATCTCTTCAGGGATTTCCTTCCCAGACTTCGAGGCGACACTTGCATACGCATCTCGCACTTCAAGCAAGGGAATCTCCTTGAGAATGCGACGCTGGCTTCGCCTTAAAAACGTGAGGGCATCGTTTCCTGTAAGGTCGTCGACAATTGAAGGAAGGCCAGCGAAGGCGAATGCAACGCCCTTCTTTTCGCTATCAGGGGTGTTCGTCAAATCCTGATCTCGGATAACGTGTTGCAGGGCGGTTGCAAGCGCCACCATATCATCCGGTGAGGCGGCTTGCGCTTCGTCGATGGTGAACACGATGCCTTTCCCCGGTGCTTCTTTTTTCAGACGCTGATTTATCGCTTCGCGCAGGGTGAGGGCGCATTGCTCGGACGGGGCGAATGATGCTGCTCCTAAACTCGCACTCGCGATGCCCGGAATCGAAAACGAGGGTCCTATGTTCGCGCTTTTAAGTTTGAGTCCCTGAGGCGCCAGGGCGGCGACGATGCGGTCGCAAAGGCCGAAAGACGCAGTCTCGGAGACGACCGTCCAGCCTTGAGCGGTTGCAAGGCGGGCGAATTCGCTGAGCATGACCGTTTTCCCGTAGCCGCGCTGGCCGGTAATGAGCATGAGTCGTCCGGGCGCTCCAGCACCGTTTTCGAGCCCCTCCGCGAAATCGTCGATAATTGGCTGTCGGCCGATAAGCAGCGGGGGAATTTTTCCTGCGGTGGGTTTGAACGGGTTTTGAGTCAAGCGGGCCTCGCTTCGATTTTCTTTTCGTGATGAACGATTACTAAACTGTATCAAATTATACCAACTTCTACCAAACGCTACGATTTGAATTGACATACTTTGGGTGGATCGGACGTTATCTTTCCACAAATGCGGCAATGATTTTCTGCCCGATAACCAGTGTTCTGAAAAGCGAATATCAGAGTTATCTGATTTCCATGCAGGTAGTGCGATTCTCCGATACACTAATCACTCGGATTAGAACCATACAAACTTACTAGGGAAATACTGGCTGCCCCCCTGTCTCTGCGTGTGTAGCTCGCGCGTAATGGGTTGGCGCAGGTCGGGCGCACGTGCCGTGCCGCGCGGGCGAGAGCCTCAAGATTTCTGCGAGCTGCTGCGCCTCTCGGTCTTTGCTCACCTCGTATGGGCGAGGCCGCCGGGGTGGCTAGCGTTTCCGAGTGTTTGTCCTTTGCGGAAGACGACATCAGGGGGAAGGGAGCATTGCTCGCATGAACGACTCAAGCTTCGAGGCAATGGCCGAGGAAATCGAGGGGCTTCTTGGCATCGACCAGGAGAAACACGCTGACTGGCACGCGGAATCCATCGCGGTCCACGGCTATGAGGGCGCAGACGTGCGCACGGGCGCCATCAGCTACCCGCTTTACCAGTCCGCGACGTTCGCCCACCCCGCATGGGGCAAATCGACCGGCTACTGCTATTCTCGCTGCGGGAATCCGACGCGCTTGGAGCTTGAGAACACCATCGCCCTTTTGGAAGGCGGGAAGAAGTGCATGGCGTTCTCGAGCGGCATGGCGGCTATCACCACGCTGCTCAAGCTTCTGCGCTCGGGTGATCACGTGCTGGTGAGCGACGACCTTTACGGCGGCACATATCGCCTGTTCAGCAATATCTATACGCAGTACGGGCTGGAATTCGACTACGTTGACCTTACTGATACCGACGTGCTTGCGGCGTCGTTCAAGCCGAACACTAAGCTCGTGTTCCTGGAAACGCCCACAAACCCCACCATGAAGGTAGCCGATATCGCCAGTGTTGCCGAGGCCGCGCACTCGCACGGGGCGGTGCTTGCAGTGGACAACACCTTCCTTACCATGTACTTCCAGAAGCCGATCGAACTGGGCGCTGACGTGGTGGTTTACAGCGGCACGAAGTACCTGTGCGGCCACAATGACGTGCTGTCGGGCTTTCTCGTCCTGCGCGACGGCACGCTGCTCGAGACGCTGTTCAACGCTACGATGAGCGAGGGCAACCAGCTCGACCCGTTCGACAGCTGGCTTATGCTGCGAAGCCTGAAGACGCTCGGCGTTCGCCTTCGCCAGCAGGAGGACAACGCGAAGCGCATCGTGGAGGCTCTGAAGGAGAATCCCCACATCACAGACGTGTTCTACGTCGGCGACCCCGATCACCCGGACTACGACCTGTCTCGCAGCCAAACAACGGGCTTCGGCGCGATGATGTCGTTCAAGGTCGACACGCACGAGCGCGCGCTGGCGGTGCTCGAGCGCGTGCGGCTCGTTCTTTTCGCGGAGAGCCTTGGCGGCACGGAGAGCCTCGTGACGTATCCACTCGTGCAGACGCACGGTTCGATTCCGGGGCCGATACTCGACAAGCTGGGAATCGACGAGCGCCTGCTGCGCCTTTCGGTCGGCCTCGAAAACGCGGAGGACCTTATCGCCGACCTGGAGCAGGCAATAGGGTAACCTTATCGAGGGAGGAAAAATTACCAAGGTTGTGCGTTTTGCCCAGGACGGGTGCGCCTGGGTGCGACCTTGTGTGCGACAGTGAATGGAGCATTCGCATGACGAAGTACGATTTCGAGACGATTATCGATCGCCGCGGCACGGGCAGCTTGAAGTGGGACGCGTGGAGCCGTCGCGGCCATGCCGTCGATGAGCTGCCGCTTTGGGTCGCCGACATGGATTTCAAGACCGTGCCCGCCGCAATTGAAGCGTTGACGGAGCGCGCGGCGCACGGCGTGTTCGGCTACTCGATGGCGCCCGACGGATACTACGAGGCGGTGCAAGCGTGGTTTGAGCGCCGTCACGGCTGGCGCCCCGCGCGTGAGTGGTTCGTCATGACTCCTGGCGTGGTGTTTGCCCTGGCCATGGCCGTGACCTCGTTCACGCAGCCGGGCGATTCCGTGATTATCCAGCCGCCTGTGTACTACCCGTTTCGCATGATGATTGAGGACAACGGCCGCAAGATGGTCACGAGCCCGCTGCTCTACGACGGCGGACGCTACACCATGGACTACGAGGGCTTCGAGCGCGAGCTGGAGAAAACGGGCGCGAAGCTGTTCATCCTGTGCAACCCGCACAATCCCGTGGGGCGTGCGTGGACCGAAGACGAGCTGCGACGCATCGGCGACATCTGCCTGCGTCACAACGTCGTGGTGGTCGCTGACGAGATTCACGCCGACTTCGCGCGCGCGGGCCATGTACATGTGCCGTACGCCTCGCTCGGCGAGCGCTATGCGAAAAGCGCCGTCGTCTGCACGGCGCCGAGCAAGACGTTCAACCTGGCAGGGCTGCAGCTGTCAAACATCTTCATCCCGAACCCCGATCTTCGCGCCGCGTTCAGGCGCACGCTCGACCGCACAGGCTACGACGAGCCGAGCGTGTTTGGCGTCGTGGCCACGCAGGCGTGCTACGAGCAGGGTGAAGAATGGCTCGACGAGCTCAAGGGCGTGCTCGACGAGAATTACGCCGTGCTCGAGGCGGCGGTTTCGCGCATGCCGGGTGTGGAACTCGTGCCGCTCGAGAGCACGTACCTGCCGTGGCTCGACTGCCGTGGCCTGGGGCTTAGCGACGTCGAGCTCAAGCATCTGGTGGAGCATGACGCGAAGCTCTGGCTCGACATGGGAACGATGTTCGGCCCCGAGGGCGCGGGCTTCGTCCGCGTGAACCTCGCAAGTCCGAAGGCCATGATCGAGGACGCCTGCGGCCGACTCGAGCGGGCGGTGGCGGCTCTGGGGGAGTAGTCACCATTGTTGTAGGGAAATGCCACGAGGTTTAAATGAGGAGTCGCCGTCCTTGGAATCGAGGTCTCCGGCTTTAGGATCAGCTCTCCTGCCTGAGTCCTTGCGGCTACGCAAAGGGGGCGACCAGGCTATCATCGTCCCTGGTCGCCCCTCTCCTTGCAAGTGTTTGTCGCCTGGCGACTTACTTCCCGAATATCTTTGAGAAGAACCCTTGCTTTTTAACCTTCTCCTCGCGCAAGGACCCCTCGCGCTTCGCCTCGGCCTGCGGGGCGCCGCCGCTGCCGCCGTTGCCCCCGATGCTGACGATCTCGTGCAAGAAAGGCGACTTCACGTAGCGAATCTCGATGGGCGTCGCGTGCACGGTGCTCTCGCCCGAGAGGTGCACAGTCGAGCTGAGCGGGGCGACAACGTGGGTTTCGCGCGTCTCGCTGAACAGTACGGCGGCGGCGCGTCCCGTCTGGCCATTCACGGCGATGCGCACCTGCTCGCCCTCGCGCCCGTCCGAGGCGGGCCTATCGACGTAGTAGATGGGCACGAGCATGAGCCCGGAAGTGTGCTTCCTCACGTTATATGTCCAGGTGCGGAGGCTTTTCTTGCTCAGGCCGAGCGCTTCTTCGGCATCGTTTTTCGCAATCTTGAGCGCTAGGTTGTCGATGATGACGCTGTCCTTCGCGAAAGCCTCGACGGCCGCCACGCGGAAATTCCCCTCCTGCATGACGGGGTCGAAGGGGGCCACCGCCGAGAAATCCCACGGCTCCAAAAGGTTCATGAGGGACAAATCGAATATGCGCGTCTTGGGGTAGACCCAATCGAGCACCTCGAAGAGCACGAGCGTCTCCTTCTGGAACTTCTTACCGGGGTAAGACGCGATTATGCGCAGGTCAGCGAGCGATACCGCGGTATACGCGAGAACCATCTGGTTGTCGATGGCGTCCTCGACGCTGTGCCCCGCGAAGAGGTCGGGGTGCTGCCGCACGAGCTCGCGGGCGTTTGCGCGCGCCTGCTGCTCGGATATGCGGCAGGGAATTGCCTGGTCGGGGATGTATTCCGAGCCTGTCCCGATGGACAGGTGCTTGCTGAACGTGCCGGGTTGCATCAGGTCGGTGGCGCCGATCTTGTTCCCGCACGACGGGCACTCGAACACGCTCTGGGTCGACTCGCCTTCGAACGCCGCGCCGCAAAACGGGCAGGGGATGCTCACGGTCGTTGCGCGCTCGAACTCGCCTGCGGTGGCGGGGTCCTCGTTTAAGATCCACTCGGCGAGGGACATGTTGCGCCAGTAGGGCTTGAAGAAGTACCAGTCGGATTCCTTCGGGGGCTCGAGGCGCGACACTTGGGGCAGCTTGATCAGGCCGTTTACCATTTGAAGGGGCTGGTGGCGGAACTTCACGATGGAATCTTGCCCCGCCGCGCCTTCTCCCCAGGGCTCGCTCGTCCCGCAATACGCGCATTCGAAGCTGCGGGTTGCCTGGTGAGAATACATGGGGCCGCCGCAGTTGCGGCACTTGATAGCGAAGAAATCTTCCATGAAGCCTCCTTAGCATTCGGTTTGTCTCCTGAAAGTATGTGGGAGCGCGCGCGGGCTTGGCAATACCCCTATGGCCCATTTCGCGCCGCTGTTGCGGCTTCCGTTTTGCGAGTTTGCGCGGGAAATCCGAGCGAGCCCCTTCCTTGTTATCGCGCTGCGCTACTATAGGCGGGTGCGATAAACCGCTTATCGAAAGAGGCATGCAACTATGACTACGAAGTACAATATCTGCCTTTTGCCGGGCGACGGCATCGGCCCCGAGATCATCGCGGAAGGGGTGAAGGTCCTAAACGCCGTCGGCGCGAAGTACGACACGGAATTCGCGTGCGAGGAATCGCTTATCGGCGGCGCTGCCATCGATGCTACGGGCGAGCCGCTTCCCCAGGCGACGCTCGATGCCGCGAAGGCCGCCGACGCCGTGCTGCTTGCCGCTGTGGGCGGGCCGAAGTGGGACACGACCGATCCGAATGCCCCGCGTCCTGAGCAGGGCTTGCTCGGCATCCGCAAGGGCTTGGGCCTCTACACCAACCTGCGCCCCGTGCAGATCTTCGACGCGCTCGCCGGCGCTTCCACGCTGAAGCCCGAGGTCATCGCAGGTGTCGACCTCATGATCGTGCGCGAGTTGACGGGTGGTCTGTACTTCGGCAAGCGCGAGCGCTTCTACGACGAGGAAGGTGCCGGCGTAAACGGCGCCAAGGGACAGCGTGCCTACGACACGCTCGAGTACCGCGAGTACGAGATCGAGCGCATCGCCCGCCAGGCGTTCGAGGCTGCGCGCAAGCGCCGCAAGAAGGTGACAAGCGTCGACAAGGCCAACGTGCTCGAGACTTCCCGCATGTGGCGCGAGATCGTGCATCGCATCGGCGAGGCCGAATATCCCGATGTCGAAATCGAGGACCTGCTCGTCGACAACACGGCGATGCAGTTGATCAACCGTCCCGCCGACTTCGACGTTGTGGTGACCGAGAACATGTTCGGCGACATCCTCTCCGACGAGGCGGCCCAGATCACGGGCTCGCTCGGCATGCTCGCCTCCGCCAGCTTGGGCGACGGCACCGCGCTCTACGAGCCTTCCCACGGAAGCGCGCCCGACATCGCGGGCAAGGGCATCGCGAACCCGCTCGCGCAGATTCTCTCCGTCGAGATGATGCTGCGCTACAGCTTCGACATGAATGATGCCGCCGACGACATCCGCCGCGCGGTGACCAACCTGCTCAACGACGGGTGGCGCACGGGCGACCTGAAGGATGCCACCACTCCTGCCGACAAGGTGGTCAACTGCGCCGGCATGGGCGATTTGGTCGTGAAGTACCTGTAAACTAGTCCTGATGTGATGCTATCGAAAGGAACTGACATGGCTGACGATTGCTTGTTCTGCAAACTCATCTCCGGGGAAATCCCCACGAACAAGGTCTACGAGGACGACATTTGCTTCGCGTTCGACGACATCGAGCCCGAGGCGCCCGTGCATACGCTGCTCGTGCCGAAGAAGCACTACGACGACATGTGCGACGGCGTGCCCGAGGAAGTTTTCGGCCACATGATGTCGGTCGTCCCGAAGGTTGCCGAGATCAAAGGCGTGCGCGAGTCCGGCTTCCGCACGGTGGTGAACACTGGCCCCGATTCCGCGACCACGGTGAAGCATTTCCACATCCACATTCTGGGTGGGGTGAAAATGGGACGCTTCACGTTCGAGAACTCCCAGCGCGCGCAGGGCGAGGAGTAAGCGCCAGCGTTTAGCGCGACGGCGCGCGGGCGCGCACACTTCGTCCTAACGTAAGGCGTAGGAAAAATCCTCCTCAAGAGTTCGTGCGCGCCTCGCCTGCCCCTGCCCTTCCCGATAGGGTTTAACGGTTGTTGCCTAGTGAAGAGGGGTCAATCCGTGAAAACCAATCGCCTGGGGAGGTTGTCGGCTGCGTGCCCCACGCGTCGCTCCCGCGTCGCCGTCGCCGCGTTCGCCATCCTGCTCGTCGCCTTTGCGGGGTTTCTCGTGTGGCTCAACGCGGGAATCGATCGCGTTCCTTTGCGTCCGACGGGGGGAAGCGAGTTCGAGAAGGCGACGGTCGACGAGGTTATCACGAGCGACGTGAGCCTGAGCGATTCGGGCGAGATGCAGGGCAACCAGAAGGTGCTCCTCACGATTACGTCGGGCCAGTACGCAGGCCAGCAGGCCGAGGCGACGAGCCCGTATTCCAACAACTCCGGCGCGCTCTGCTCGCCGGGCTTGAAGGTGATTGTTCTGGTGAACGAGGGGCAAGACGGCTCCCTGGTCGCGACGGTCTACAACTACGACCGCGGGATCGTGCTCTGGGCGCTCGTCGGGCTGTTCCTCGTTTTGCTCTGCGTGGCGGGCGGTCGCTCGGGGACGCTCTCGGCGCTCGGCCTGGCATTCACGTTCGCCTGCATATTCTTCCTGTACCTGCCGATGGTCTACAGCGGTGCGTCTCCCTTTTGGACCGCCGTGCTCGTGGTGGTGCTCGTGACGGTTGTCGGGATGTACCTTATCGGCGGCTGGTCTGCGAAAACGCTCTGCTCGATAGTCGCTACGGTCGTGGGCGTGCTCGCGGCCGGCTTGGTCGCCAGCGTGTGCGGCTCGCTGGGACATATCTCGGGGCTGAACGTCAGCGAGATCGAAACGCTTGCGTATGTCGGGCAGAACAGCAAGCTCGACGTGTCGGGTCTTCTGTTCTCGGGAATCCTCATCTCCTCGCTCGGCGCGGTGATGGACATCTCCATGTCGGTCACGTCGCACGAGTGCGAGCTTCACGCCGCCAGCCCGGCGCTCTCGATGCGCGAGCTCTTCAAGTCGGGGATGGCCGTCGGTCGCGACATGATGGGCACGATGACGCACACGCTCATCCTCGCGTTCGCCGGCGGGGCGGTCAACACGCTCGTGATCATCTACGCCTACGCGATGCCGTACTTCGAGTACTGGAACGAGTATGCCATCGGAATCGAGATCCTGCGAGGCCTTTCCGGGTCGATCGGGATCATCGTCTCCGTCCCCTGCGCCGCGCTGATCACGGCGTTCTGCCTTTCGAGGAAGAGCCGCCAGGGCGCAGGCGCCTTGCATACTTCTTAACAGGGCTTAACGCGCTTCTTGCGAAAGCTGTGCCCAAACCTTCCCTTCGCATGATGTTGACCTTACGTTGGTCGGCCACACTTTTCAATTGTGCCCGCAGTGCGCGCGGACGCGAATAACCATGCGAAAGAGGAGGAACACGGAAGTATGAAACGATGCTTCAACGCCGTGATCGCCGCAACGCTCGCTGCGTCGCTTGCGGTGCCGGTGCCTGCGGCATTCGCCGACGGGACCGGAGACGACACGGCAAGCGGTGCCGCACAGACGGCAGCGACCGCCGAGGGCGATACGGGCAACACGGGAGAGGGCCAGGCGGCTTCAGACCAAGCGGCTTCTGACCAGGTGTCTCCGTTGCTTGTGACGGAAGTGGTCACCGATTCCCCCGGCAAGGGAAAGTACACCTACGTGGAGGTGTACAACAACTCCGACAACCCCATCAACTTCAAAGACTACGTGTACTACTACTGCTACGAGGGAGGCATGGGCACGGGAAAGGTGTTCAGCTCCTCGGATAAGCACCTGGGAATCGATTACGGCAGCAAGGACGCCGATGTCATCATCGAGCCTGGTAAAACGCTCGTGCTGTGGATGGGCGGCTCGAAGAATGAGACGTCGCTCGCCGACTTCAACAAGACGTACGGAACCAACCTCGTCGAGGGCAAGGACATCATCCGCACGCCGTATTCGGGCATCCACACCACGAACAAGCGCGGTTACTTCTTTGGAAAAGACAGCGACGCCGTCATGATCGGCGCCTGGTCGAACGCGAACGGTGACGAGATCCCCGCGGGCAACCCCAACAAGCAGGGCATCCAGTACACCTATCCCGGCTCCGGCCGCGAGTGCGTCGACAACGGGCTCGCGAAGGCGACCCCCGGTTCGGTTACCGCTGACCAGATTCCTGCACAGCGCGCAAACGCAAGCGATCAGCAGGCGAAAATCGAGAAGGCGACCGCGACTGGCGACGGGCAGTTTCAGGTAACCGCTGAGGTTCCTTACCAAGGTTCGTCGGCGACCACGTTCGTGAACCTGCACTACAAGCAGCACTATGGCGACAAGGCGTCTGACGAGAAGACGGTCGCGCTCGAGCCGACTGGGGACGGCAGGACCTTCGCGGGCACGATCGACTCAAGCGAGTTGTTCGGCGAGAGCGTCGAGTGGTACGTCACCGCGTACGGCAACACCGGCAACGAGGTGCGCACGGACGCTCAGACGACCCCGATTACCGCGCAGGTGCCTGTCGCGGAGAAGGCGGCTCCCTACTACATCACCGAGGTCCACGCCAACCCGCAGAGCACCGATGGCAAGCAGTATTCCTATTTCGAGGTGTACAACGCTTCCGACAAGCCCATCAACCTGAGCTACTTCAAGATCTTCTACTATTACAATTACCCTGATCAGACGGCATCTGCATCGGGCAAGGTCTGGTCGCTCGACGACTTTACGGCCTATCTCGAGCCGGGCAAGACCATGGTGTACTACCTTTCCAGCAACGGCACCACGGTCGAGGATTTCAACAACTTCTACGGCACGAGCCTCGAAGAGGGCAAGGACATCGTGCGCGTGAACTACGCAGGCCTGCACTCCTCCGAAGCGCGCTGGATTCGCTTTGGCACCACGGAAGACGACGCGTTCGCCGTGGCGGGCTTCAACGAGAACGCCTCCGAGCGCAGCGACCATGATACCTCGCTGCAGTACACCTACCCCCGCGGCACGGGCGATCGCGAGCCGGTCGGTACGGGCGGGCTCACGGCGACGAACGCATCCCTTCCCGTCGAGGTTTCCGCTGCCACGCCCGGCGAGGTCGCCAATTGGCAGAAGTCCCCGGTGACGGCGAAGTTCCAGGGCTATCCGGGATATCCGGAAGATGACGGCCAGGCTCCGACGCTTGCCGAGAACACGCAGGACATCTACACCGTTCCCGAGTCCATCGACGAGGGCGACGCGCTGAAGGTGCTCTACGACACCGACCTTCTGGTTGGCGCTACGAGCGACGCGCGTCGCGACGCCTTCACCGACAACAAGGACAACGCGTCAGGTGCCGATAACCCGACGAACTATCCTGGCGGCGCGGAGGCGCTCAAGACGCGCCCGTACCTGCTCGGCACCGAGGTGCTTTACAAGCTCGACGACGATTCCGACTGGACCGTTGTCAAGCAGAAGACCCAGTGGCGCCTGGGGCATTTCATGATGCAAATCCCCTCTGACGTGCTGTTTGGCCACGACAAGGTCACCTACAAGGTGCGCGCCTACTCCCTTTACGGCATGAGCGAGACCGACGAGAAGATGGTGAAGATCAACCGCCTGAACGCCACCGACGGTATGCGCCTGTCGCTCAAGGACGGCGCCGTCGTCTCCGGCACCACGACGGTCACCGCCAACGATGGCTCCGACAACGCGAAGACGGCGATTTCCGTCGATGGCGCCCAGGTCACCGACGCGCGCAAGACCTTCGAGAACGGTGCCTGGTTCATGGTGCAGACGAGCGGCATGGACAGCTACTTCAAGGACGCCATCACCGCGCCCTACGGCGACAACCCGCGCGACATCATCACCATCATGGGGCCATGGTGCGAAACGCCCACGTCGCGTGCGGTGCATATCGACAACAAGTACTTCACGTACAACGCGGAGAAAGACACCTACAACGTGACGCTGACCTTGTGGGCGGGCGATTCGGGCACGCCGTTCGAGGAGGCGCTCTATCCCTCGGTGTTCGGCGAGAACCATGAGGATTACAAGGTGTCCGGCCTGCAGATGAAGCTCGCGAACGGCAAGAGCTACCTGCCGGTGAGCATCGCGCCCGACAACGAGAAGACCAACACGAGCACGGCGCTCGACGTGTGGCATACAATCGGCGATTCCGCGGGAATGGAGACCCACCTCGACGCCACGTTCGAGATTCCCGCGGCGGACGCCACGGCCATGGGTTTTGATTGGGACACCACGCAGGTCGCTGACGGCGCGCACGCCGTGACCGCGCAGGGCGAGAACGGCACGGCTTCGGCCAACGTCATTGTCGACAATACGAAACCAACAGTTGACCTGGGCATCGAGGACAGCAAGCCGCTCTACCAGGCTGTCACCCTCGACCCCTCTGCGATTGCGAGCGACGCGAACGGGTTGAAGTCGGTCGCCGCCACGCTCGATGGGGAAGACCTCGCGCTGCCTTCCGCCATCGACCCGCAGAAGCTTGCGGTGGGGGAGCACGTGCTCGCCGTCGTCGCGGTCGACGAGGCCGGCAACATCACGACCTCGCAGGTGAAGTTCACCGTCGAGGACAACGACCCCAACGTGACCGTCGATTCTGACGGGGACGGCATCACGGCCACGACCGCGAACCTGACCGTCAACGTGGGCGACGATCCCGCCAACGTGAGTTTCCGCCAGGGCCGCACGCTTTCCGCTGACGATATCGTTGCAGCTTCGACCAACCAGGCGGCCACCGACGACGGCTCGTTCCCGGCGCAGCTGTTCGAGGCGAAGGTGGGCACTGCCGCCGAGGGCGACACCGTGTCGCTTTCCTGGAAGGGTCAGGCGTCGAGCGTCGATGACGCCCACCCGGTCACGATGTACGCCTTCAACTTCGCGACGCAAGGTTGGGAAAAGGTCGCAACCGCCGATGCGAACGGCGAGATGACTGGCGAGTTCCCTGCTGCCGACCACTTGCGCGACGGCAACGCGGTGATCCTCGTGCAGCAGGTTGCCACCGAAGGCTACCCGACGGCGGCGCTTCCCGACGAGTCCGTGTTCACCGAGGCCGTGTCCCTTCAGTCTCTTGACGGAGCGGGCGAGGCGGCTCAGTCCAGCTGGGACGGCACGGGCCTTCCCGAGAGCTACGACTTCTCGTTTGCTTGGGAAACCGACACTCAGTACTACGCCGAGAGTTTCCCGTACCACTTCGACAACATGAACCAGTGGATTGTGGACAACGCGCAGAGACTCGGCATCCGCTACGTCATGCACACCGGCGACATCGTCGATGACGTGGACATGGGCGGCGAATGGGTGAACGCCGACCACTCCATGAAGATTCTCGACGACGCGGGCATCCCCAATGGCGTCCTTGCGGGCAACCACGACGTTTACGCGGGCATGGAGGATTACGGCAACTACTGGAAGTACTTCGGCGAGGACCGCTACAGCGGTAACCCCTGGTACGGTGGCTCGTACAAGAACAACCTCGGCCACTACGACCTGCTCTCCGAGAACGGTCAGGACTTCCTGGTCCTGTATATGAGCTGGGACATCTACACCGATGAGATCAATTGGATGAACCAGGTGCTCGCGCAGTACCCCGACCGCAAGGCCATCATCTGCCTGCATCGTTACACCAACGTGAAGGAGACGAATGCGGGGCTGCTCGACTACACCGGCAAGCTTTTGCAGGAGGAAGTCGTCGCGAAGAACCCGAACGTGTTCGCGGTGCTCAACGGGCACTACCATGGGTCGTCCATCGAGACGAGCGCGTTCGACGACAATGGCGACGGCGTGAACGAGCGCACGGTGTACCAGATTTGCACCGACTACCAATCCGACCCCGAGGGCGGCAGCGAGTACCTCAAGTTCCTGTACTTCGATCTGAAGAACAACAAGATTTACGTGAACTCGTATTCCCCCTACCGCGACGATTTCAACTACTATGACACCGCGAAGCAGAGCTCGTATGCGGCTGGCACGCAGTATCTCAACCAGGACATCGTCGAGCTTGACGTGCCGTTCACGAAGAGCGCCGACGATCTGAAGAAGAGCCTGATCACGTCTGCGATCAGCGCGAGCGTTGAGAGCGCGACCGAGATCGGCGCTGCGACGGGGTCGGGGGATGTCTCCTTCACCTGGAAAGGGCTGGCCCCGAGCACCAAGTACGGCTGGTATGCCGTGGTCACGAACGACAAGGGCGGCGTCACGCGTACTGTCGTGCAGGAGTTCACGACCGAGGCGGCGGCCGAGCCTGCGGTGCCTACCTTCACCGATGTCGATTACTCGCTCTGGTATGGGCCTGCGGTGACGTTTGTCGCTGGAAAGGGGCTCATGACGGGCTACGCGGGAACGACCCTCTTCGGTGTCGGCGACACGCTGACGCGCGGCCAGCTGGCGACGATCCTCTGGCGCAACGCGTGCCCCGACGAGGCGGCGTCTTATGATGCGACCAAGGCGAAGGACGAGACCGGCATCGCCGGGTCTGCCGACGGCATGTACTACACCGCCGCTGCCAATTGGGCGGTGAAGAAGGGCGTGATGACCGGTTTCATTCGCGATGACGGCTCGGCCGATTTCGCGGCGGATGAGAACGTGACCTTCGAGCAGCTCGTCACGGTCCTGGCTCGCCTCACCGCAAAGTCCGGCGACATCGATGCGGCGGGCGACAACCTGTCGAAGTTCGTGGACGGATCGAGCGTGGCCGACTGGGCGAAGAAGTACGTCAACTGGGCAGCTGGCGAGGGTCTTGTGAAGGGCTACGACACCGGCGCCGGTCAGGTGCTTTTGCCAGGCGAGGACGTTGCCCGCGAGCGCACGGCGATGGTTCTCCAGCGCGCGTTTGCCCTGGGCCTGTTATCTTCCCTATATCTCGATTGATATGATAGTAATTAGGTGTCATTTAGAGACAAATTTGCGCCATTCGTCCTAGAACGCGGTCGTCGCGGCAAAATACTCCGTATTTGGGGTAATTTAAGTCCCATAAGACGAGTTGGATGCATGGCCGCGACGGGGTTGCGTCGATTGCGCGGCATGCGGGGAAGCGGGACGGAGTTCCCGAAGAAAGAAGGCAAGATGACTACCTCGATCAAACTCGCTGTGCCGACGATGGGCGCGGCTGGCCTCAACGCTGAGCGCTCCGGCCATTTCGGCCATTGCGACTGCTTCACCGTGGTCGAAATCGTCGACGGCGTGGTCTCCGAAGAGGCGACGATGGTCGCGAACCCGCCGCACGAAGAGGGCGGTTGCCTGCGCCCGGTGGGCTTGCTCGCCGACGCCGGCTGCAACGCCATTGTCGCTGCTGGTATGGGAATGCGCCCGCTCATGGGCTTCAACCAGGCGGGCATCACGGTGTACTATGACGCCGAGCACCCGATTGTAGGCGACGCCGTTCGAGCCGTTGCGGCTGGTGAGGCGCCCATCATGTCCGCCGACCAGGCGTGCAACCATCACCACTAAGGTACCCAGGTTTTCTCCGCGCGGCAACTCAATCGAGCTGCCGCGCTTTTTTATGCCCGCTGGGGGGTTTGGCTATGCTCGCCGGGGGGTTGGCTCCTATCGTCGCGACTGGTGCGCTCGCGGCTGGTGCGCTCGGGTCGCTTGTATCGACATTGCGCTTCGTTAAACGGGGCATCTGCGCTGTGCAGTGCTATCCTTTTCCCAAGAGGAAAGGAAGTTTGATGGCGCATTGCGAGGCGGATAAGGACGGCGTGTATCGCATCGACGGCAGGGTCGGTCTATTTGGGACGCGACCCCAGGTGCTGCCCGATGCGGTGATGCCCCTGCCCGGCGGACCTGCACCGACATCGTCGTTCGGCTGGATTCGCGACTCGAGCATCACTCCCTCCTCGGGCGACATCTACCTGGTCGAGTTCATCGCGGAAAACAAGTTTCGCATTTGGGGTTACGTCGATTGCTACGGTCGCGCGTTCGTGACCGACCGCCCGCTTTTCGCGCCCCCGGCGCGCGATCCCGACATCCTGTTCTCGCGACCGTGGGACGGGAAGTCCCCCTCTGATTTCGGCACGCTTGTTCTACCGAACTCGAAATTCAAGCGCGATCAGGAGATTCGCGGCACCGTTCAGCTGCGCGACAAGCGCGGGGTTCGTCAAGTTGCCTGCTTCTCCCTGAAAAACGGCCGCTACTCGCTTTTCGATTCCTGGTGCGATTTCGGCTCCCATTCGGACAACCTCACATATCACGAGGCGCTCGCCCGCTGCTTTTTCGCGTTCACCTTCCGCCCGCTGCTCGGCGGTGCGCGGGTCCCGGCGCGCGGTCTCGGCGAGATCATGGAGAGCCTCGACTCCGAAACGCCCTTCAAGGACCTGCTCGGCGCCCTGCACGACATCCGCTCTGCGGCCCTCGATCCCGCGATGCAGCCTCCGTCGCTCGCGCTTCTGCTTGCAAGCTGGCTTTACGACGCGAACGCGATGGGCGTGCTGGCGGGTGCCCAGACCGACGGGTTGAACGCGCCGTCGCTGCGATTCGTTCGGACGCGGCGCTATTCGGACACGTATTTCCTCGGTCGCGGGGAAGGCGGCGACGGCATTCCCGAGACGACGATTTGGGCTATCGAGTCGGCGATCAACCGCTTCGTGCTCATCGCGCGAAAGCTCGAGGAAGGCACAGGCGCGGGGTGCTGCGATACGCCTGACCAGGATATTTCCGAAATTGATGAGTGCGGTGCCATCGATACGCAGCTGTTCGAAGCGGTTGCTGCGCAGGCTCCCTGCGCCGCGCATCCCGCAGACGAGCACGCCGCGGCGCCGAACAGGGCGGGGGAATGGGACGTCCGCCGCTCGATCGGGGAATCGATTGAGCGCTTCCAGCTGCCCGTTCGCTTCATGGTCGAGTACCGCGTCGACGTGCGCTGCGGAAAGGTCGCGTTCGAGGTGGTCGTTCCTCCTGCGCAGCTCATGCCGCAGCGGGTTTATTCCTCCCAGGCGGGTTCCTGGGTCGATCGATCCGACGCCGAGAGAGGGCGGATGGCGCTGCGCTACGCCGAGCACGTGGGCATGATGCTCGCCGCAGCCGCATTCCATGCGGGATGCGCGATCGATGAGGTGGCCGTCTGTGCACGGGAACTGAAAACAGCCGGCGAGATCGAACCCGAAGGCAGCAAGCCGGTAGGCGAAAATCATGGCGACGGCGCTGGCGTCGACATCGGGTTTGGCGCCGGTTTCGGTGGCGAAGATGGCGAGTTTGACGACGGGTTTGACGCTGAAGGAGATGAGTTTGATGGCGGCAGCGTCATCGTCGAGCTCGAAGACGGCAGCGTTATCGTTGAGCCCGGTGGCAACGGCAGCGGCAGCGGCAGCGGAAACGCCGATGCCGGCAGCCGCGACGCGCACCCCCTCTACCAGGTGAAATTCACGAGAAATATCTGCGAGGGCGCCTGTTTCCAAGAGGCGCTTAAAGGCGATCCCGCGCAGCTGTTCGCGGAATGCGGCGCGCGCTTCGGCGTTGACGCGGCCGACTTCTCGCTCGATGATGCCGTCGATGCCGAAGTGAAGCGCATTCGCGGCGAGCTGCCCGAGGTGGGCTCACTCGCCTTCGGTCCGCGCGAGGCGAAGGCATTCGGCGCTGAATCGCTTCGTGACCTAAGGATTCACTCCGATGCCCAGCTGCGCCATGCGGGCGAGCGGCTTGCCGATGCGATCGCGCGCGCGACGAGCACCACCGAGGTCATCCGCCTGGCGCAGGCGGAGCAGAACGCAGCCGATGACCCGCGTATTTTCGCGGCGTGCACGCGCCTTATGACCGACCTTCTCGAAGGCAACGTCGACGCGCACGACCAAAACGCGCTGGTCAGCTGCTTTATGGGGGAGGACCCTTACCTGAATGCACTCGGGCAGGCGCGCGCCGTCGCGCAGGCCGACCCGCATCGGGCGGCGTCGATCCTGCGCGAGGCGATTCGCCAGGCTGAGGAGTCCAAGCGCTTTGCGGACAACTCCGAAGCTGTCCATCGCATGTTCGACACGTATGCGTCGCGCATCATCTACAACCGCGAGCGGCAGGGGAGCGCACCCTGGCGAAGCGGACTTGCCTTCCCCCATCCTGATGAGGGAAAACGCGTCGAGCTGTTGCCGTCGTCTTTGGCTATGTGCTACCTGGAGTCGGTTCGCCTTCTCGAGGAGTCGTTCAATCATGCCGAGGAGGCCGTGCAGTTCGGCCTGCGCTGCATCCAGGTCGCGCCCACCTACACGCCCGCGTATCGCCAGACGGCACGCGCGTACATGCTCATGGGCGACGTGTCCACGTCCTCGCGCACGCTCAGGCGCTGCCTGGAAATCGCGACGCAGCCCGACGAGATCGCGCTTGCGTACTACCAGCTCGCCTATGTGGAATGGAAGGCGGGGAAAACGGCGCTCGGCGTGGCGTGCTACATGAAGTCGATGATGATCGCCCCGATTTATCTGGCTCAATGCACTATCGAGATGCATCGGCTGATGGCGGAGACCGGACAGGGCCCTATCGATCGCGAGGACGTCGACGCGATCCTTGCAGGCGAGGGCGTGCCCATCGCGCCGCTCGACTCGCTGCTCGATGCGCTCGACGACGCCATGCGCACGGCGATTGACGACAACATCTTCCAGGTCGGCCAGCCGCTCTTGGCGTTGCGGCTGTTCTATCGCCCCGACGATGCACTTGTGAACGTGCATAAGAGCCTCAACGCGCCCCTTCCGCCGCAGGCGCTCGACTAGGGGAAATGCAACGAGGCGCGTCCCCGCTCGCTTCGTTGCATTAGTGCGGCGCCCCGGGGTTGGCTTTTCTCCCCGGGGCGCCGCTGCGTTCACGCGAAAGCTCTACGCGTAGATTTCCTTTTCCACGACGAGCTCGTTTTTGATCTTGCCGACGAGCTTCTGCAGCGCATCGACGCAGTTCGGGCGGATGTCGGCGCCGATGAGCACGTACATGATGGAGTCGCCCACGCCAAGCTCGCCCTCGTTCATCCAGGTGCGCACGTAGTACACGCCCGGCCAGGTGAGCGCCTCCTTCTCGGCCGCGGCAACGCCTTCGGCATCGTAGGAGAATTGCACCTTCGCGACTTCCCCAAGGCCTTGGACGCCTTCGCGCACCTGTTTTTTAGGCGTGATGCGCACGATGCCGTTGTGGGTGAGGAACATGCCGCACTGCGCGGCTTTCGGGTCGGCCTTGGCTTCCTTGAGCCACTGGTCGATCGACGGTTCGGGTTTGGACATAAGTTGCCTCCAAAACGTTGAGTGTTCAGGCGCCCTTTCCCAGGCGCTATCTAGATGCCCATTGTACTCGAAGCGAGCCTTCCCGCGGGGCGTGCGCACCCCAGCTCCCGCGAATCGGCAGGTTTGCTATTCGTCCCGCTCACCTTCCCCTTCCCTATAAAACGCGTGCATTTTACGAATGGGAAATACTTGCTCATCGCCCAAATGATAGACTGGGAAAATTCCACAGCATCAGAAAGGACAGCTATGTCTCTCCCAGCATCCGATACCAGCAAGCAGCCCGATAACCTCACCACCATGGATTTGGGTGAGGTTCTTCCCCGCACGGCTGAGGTTCGCGATAACCACCTGTTCATCGGCGGTGTTGACATGGTGAAGCTCGCGCGCGAGGAAGGCACCGCGCTCTACGTGTTCGACGAGGCCGACCTTCGTTGGCGCATGGAAACCTACCGCGAGGCGTTTCGCTCGCGCTACGAGAACTCCGACGTCATCTACGCTTCGAAGGCGTTTCTGAACAAGGAAGTCGTGCGCATTGTGAACGAGGAGGGCCTCTGCCTCGACGTGTCGGGCGGCGGTGAGCTCGCTTGCGCCCAGATGGCGGGCTTCCCGATGGAGCGCGTCTTCGTGCACGGCAACAACAAGACGCCCGCTGAGCTGCGCGAAGCCATCTCCGCAGGTGTGGGCCGCATCGTGGTCGACAGCCGCATCGAGCTTGCCCGCGTGTCCGAAATCGCCGGCGAGCTCGGCGTCGAGCAGGCCATCTACATGCGCATCACGCCCGGCGTCGAGGCCGACACGCACGAGTACATCCGCACGGGCTGCGAGGACTCCAAGTTCGGCTTCACCATGCTCGACGACTTCGCGTTCAAGTGCGTGAAGGACGCCATCGAGGCGCCCAACGTGAAGCTCGTCGGCTTCCACTGCCATATCGGCTCGCAGATCTTCGCGCTCCACTCGTTCCGCGAGGCCGCGCAGGTCATGATCGAGTTCATCGCGCGCGTTCAGAAGGAATACGGCATCGAGATTCCCGAGCTCGACCTGGGCGGTGGCCTGGGCGTGGCCTACCTCGCGACCGACAAGCCCTCCTCGATCGACGATTTCGCGGAATGCACGACGCGTGCCGTCAAGGACTTCTGCGCTGAATACGGCGTTGCCGAGCCGCGCATCCTCGTTGAGCCTGGTCGCAGCCTTGTCGCCAACGCCGGCGTTACGCTCTACACCGTGGGCATCCTTAAAACCCTGCCCGGCATCCGCAAGTACGTCGCCATCGACGGCGGCATGTCCGACAACATCCGCACGGCGCTCTACCACGCCGACTACGAGCCCGTGATCGCCAACAAGGCGGGCGAGCCGCGCACCGAAATCGTCACGCTGTGCGGCAAGCACTGCGAAAGTGGCGACGCGGTCGTCATCGACATGCCCATCCAGCATCCGGAAATCGGCGACATCGCGTGCGTGTTCACAACGGGCGCGTACTGCTCTACCATGTCTAGCAACTACAATGGCCAGCCCAAGCCGGCCGTAGTGTTCGTGAAAGATGGTGCCGCCCGCGTCGTCACGCGCCGCGAGACCTATGCCGACCTCTACGCCCGCGACATCTAGGAGGACCTTATGACCATCAAGCTCGGACTCGTCGGCACCGGCACGGTCGGTGGCGGTTGCATTGACATCCTTCAGAAGCACAAGGAGGACTTCAAACGCCATTACGGCATCGACGTGGAGCTTGTCCGCGTCTGCTCGCGCGACCCTGAGCAGGCCGAAGCCCATGGCGTAAGCGACCTGTTCACGCTGGATTACCACGACATCGTGAACGATCCCGACATCGATATCGTCATCGAGCTCATCGGCGGCACCACGGTGGCGCGCGACGTGGTCGTGTCGGCACTTGAAGCGGGCAAAAACGTCGTCACGGCGAACAAGGCGCTCATGGCGACCCACGGCGAGGAAGTCATGCATCTGGCGGAGAAGATGAACCGCGAGCTTGCCTTCGAGGCGTCCGTCGGCGGCGGCATCCCCATCATCGACCCGCTGAAGCATTCGCTCATCTCGAATGAGATAACCTCTGTTATGGGCATTGTGAACGGCACGACGAACTACATGCTCACGCGCATGGTCGACGACAGCCTCTCCTACGACGAGGCGCTCAAGGAAGCCCAGGAGCGCGGCTTCGCCGAGGCCGACCCTACGGCCGATGTCGACGGCTTCGACGCTGCGGCGAAGATTGCCATCTTGGCGTCGATCGCTTTCAACTCGCGCGTCACGCTCGACGACGTGCACACCGAGGGCATCCGCAACATCACGACGCTCGATCTGGACACCGCCGACGACATGGGCTACGTCATCAAGCTTTTGGCGATCGCCCATCGCACGCCCGACGGCATCGACGTGCGCGTCCATCCCACGATGCTCCCGAAGGCGCACCAGCTCGCGACTGTGAACGGCGTGTTCAACGCGATTTACGTGACGGGCGATGCCGTGGGCGAGACGATGTTTTTCGGCGAGGGCGCGGGCGCGGGCCCGGCGGCGAGCGCTGTCATGGGCGACGTGCTCGAGGTGGCGCGCCATCTCACGCTGGGCGTTTCCCCCATCGTGGGCTGCACCTGCACCGACAACCTGCCCATCCTTCCGGTGGAGGAGCTGCAGACGAAGTACTACATCCGCTTCGCTGTGGCCGACCGCTCGGGCGTGCTCGCCGCGATGGCGGGCGTGTTCGCCAAGCACGGCGTCTCCGTGCGCTCCGTGGTGCAGCGCGGCAACTCCGAGCACGAGACGGTGAACCTCTCCTACGTCACGCACACCGCCAAGGAAGCAAGCGTGCGCGCGGTGCTTGCGGAAATCGCAGGGCTCGAAGACGTTCTGCGCGCCGAGCCGTCGGTGATCCGAGTGGAGGGCTAGCGCGCACCTGCTACAATGCCAACTATGTGTGAAAACGATTCCATAACCGATAAAAAGCCCAACCAGCTCACGCACCGCGTGATGGTGGGCAACGTGCCCTTAGGCGGCGGCGCCCCTGTGGTGGTGCAGTCCATGCTGAACGCGCCCGCGAACGACGTGGACGCCAACCTCGCGCAGATTCGGGAACTTGCCGCGGCGGGCTGCGAAGTGGTCCGCATGGCCATCCCGCGCCGCGATTGCCTCGACGCCTTCCAGCGCGTCTGCGAGCAATCGCCCCTTCCCGTGGTGGCCGACGTTCACTTCGACGCGCAGATCGCCGTGGAGGCGGCGCGCCGCGGGGCGGCCAAGCTGCGCATCAACCCCGGTAACATAGGCGGCCTTGCAAAGACCGACGCCGTGCTCGACGCCGCAGGTGAGGCGGGTATTCCCATCCGCATCGGCGTGAACGCGGGCTCGCTTGACCAAGACCTCGCCGCGCGGCGCGACCTCACGCTTCCGCAGAAGCTCGCCGCGTCCGCCGCGGGCTACGTGGAATACTGCGAGGGCCGCGGGTTCCACGACCTTGTGGTGAGCGCGAAGGCTCACGACGTCATGACCACGGTGCGCACGTATCGCCAGCTCTCGCGCGATCTGCCCCATATCCCTTTGCACATCGGCATCACCGAGGCGGGAACGCAGTTCCAAGGCGTCATAAAAAGCGCCTCTGGCCTGGGAATCCTTTTGGAAGAAGGCATCGGGGACACCATGCGCATCTCGCTTACCGACGACCCCGTCGTCGAGATGCGGGCGTGCTGGGCGCTGCTTTCGGCGCTCGATTTGCGCCGCCGCGGCCCGGAAATCATCAGCTGCCCCACGTGCGGGCGTTGTCAGGTAAACTTGATCGAGCTGGCCAAGCAGGTTGAATCAAACCTCATGAGCACGACCAAGCCCATAAAGGTCGCTGTCATGGGCTGCGTCGTCAACGGTCCCGGCGAGGCGCGTGATGCCGACATCGGCGTGGCGTGCGGCGCGGGCGTAGGCGTCGTGTTCAAGCACGGTGAGGTGCAACGGAAAGTGGAAGAGCACGCCATCGTCGACGTGTTGATGGAGGAGATAGGAAAACTATGAGTGAAGTTATGCGAATGAGCAAGCTCTATGCTCCGACGCTGAAGGAAGACCCCGCGGATGCGGAAATCGCGAGCCACAAGCTGATGCTCCGCGC
The DNA here is from genome assembly GCF_048412355.1 of Ellagibacter sp. Classification (NCBI taxonomy): domain Bacteria; kingdom Bacillati; phylum Actinomycetota; class Coriobacteriia; order Eggerthellales; family Eggerthellaceae; genus Ellagibacter; species Ellagibacter sp. The sequence goes on along the minus strand of NZ_DBFSAP010000048.1, from coordinate 80,867 downwards.
GGGCATGATCCGCAAGACCGCTTCGGGCGTGTACACCTTCCTGCCGCTTGGCTACAAGGTGCTCTCGAAGGTCGAGAACATCGTGCGCGAGGAAATGGACAAGATCGGCGCGCAGGAAATCATGATGCCGGCGCTGCAGCCGGCGGAACTGTGGCACGAGTCCGGCCGCTGGGACGACTACGGCCCCGAACTCATGCGCCTCGTCGACCGCCACGACCACGGCTTCTGCCTCGGGCCCACCCATGAGGAACTCATCACGTCGCTCATCCGCAACGAGCTGCGTTCCTACAAGGAGCTTCCCTGCACGCTCTACCAGATTCAGGTGAAGTTCCGCGACGAGATCCGTCCGCGCCTGGGCCTGTTCCGCAGCCGCGAGTTCATCATGAAGGACGCGTATTCCTTCCACGCGACGCAGGAATCGCTGCAGGAAACCTACGACGACATGAGCCGCGCCTACGGCACGATCTGCGATCGCTGCGGCCTGGATTACCGCCCCGTCGAGGCCGATGGCGGTCAGATCGGCGGCAAGGTGACGACCGAGTTCATGGCGCTTGCCCCGGCGGGCGAGGCGGAGCTCGTGCACTGCACCTGCGGTTACGCTGCGAACACCGAGGCTGGCGAGTGCCTGGCCCGTCCGACGGAGTACGAGGCCACCGAGCTTAAGAAGATCCACACTCCGGGCGTCCGCACGATCGAAGAGCTCGCGGAGTTCCTCGGCATTCCCGAAAGCTCCACGGTGAAGGCGCTCTCCGGCAAGGACGCCGAGGGCAAGCTCGTCGTGATGTTCGTCCCCGGTGACCACGAGCTCAACGAGATTAAAGCCGAGCGCGCCGTTCCTGGGTTTGAGCTGCTCACCGACGAGGAAATGGAATCCTTCGGCCTGCACAAGGGCTCGATGGGTCCGGTCGGCCTGCCCGAGGGCACGCGCATCATCGCCGCCCGCAGCCTGAAGGGCATCGGCCATTGGGTTGTCGGCGCGAACGAGGACGACTACCACTACGTGGGCGCCGAAGAGGGTCGCGATTTCACGGTGGACGAATGGGCCGACCTGTGCGTCGTGAAGCCCGGTGACTGCTGCCCCGACTGCGGCCTGCCGCTTTCGGGTTCCCGCGGCATCGAGGTTTCCCAGGTGTTCCAGCTGGGCACCCGCTACTCCGAGACCATGGGCGCCACCTTCCACGACGAGGACGGCGTGGAGCACCCGTTCATCATGGGCTGCTACGGCGTGGGCGTCTCCCGCACGGTGGCCGCCATCGTCGAGCAGCACAACGACGAGAACGGCATCCAGTGGCCGTTCAACGTCGCGCCTGCTCACGTGTGCATTATTCCGCTCACGGTCGGCGACGACGAGGTGCAGCCCGCGGCCGAGAAGCTCGCGAGCGAGATCGCCGATTTCGGCTTCGACGTGGTCATCGACGACCGCAAGGAGCGCGCCGGCGTGAAGTTCGCAGACGCCGACCTTATCGGCTGGCCGCTGCAGGTGGTCATCGGCAAGCGTGGTCTGGCCGAGGGCAATGTGGAAGTGAAGCTGCGCCGCACGGGCCAGAAGAAGGACGTTTCGCTTTCCACCATCGCCGAGCTGCTGCGCTTCGCGAAGCGCAACGCTCGCAAGCACCCCTCCGGCCTGGGCGCTTTCGCGGGCATCTTCGAATAGGAGGGTTCCGCGGACCTGTCGGCCCGCGGAACTTGCCGACGCTGCGAAGCGCCCTGACGGCGCAGCTGCTCCCTGCGAATCCTCGTCGCGTACTTTAAGTACGCTTCCTCGGATTCTCGGGGCATCTGCACTCGCCAGGGCGCTTCTCGCTGACTCCTTGGAGACCTGTTGAATTTCACGGTTCGACCTGGGGGTTCTTTTATCTTTCCCTCCAAATATCTCGCATCCTCATCGATTGGACTACTGCATGGCCTCTTCCGTTAAAGCTGTCTTGTTCGACTTGGACGGCACGCTGGTCGATACCGAGGCGCTCATCCTGGCGTCGTTTCGCTACGCGACGAAGACGGTGTTAGGGCACGACATTCCCGACGAGGAGCTGCGCGCGAAGATCGGCCAGCCGCTCACGGTGCAGATGTGGGACTGGGCTGATGGCAGCCAGGAGGTGCACGATAGACTCTTCGACACCTACCTCGAGCACAACGACCGCATCCACTCGCAGCTCATCAGGTCGTTTCCCGATACGACGGCGGTGCTCGGGAAGCTTGCGGCGGCGGGGCTTCCGCTCGGCATCGTCACGTCGAAGCGCAGCGGGAACGCCCGTCGCGCCATGGAGAGCACGGGGATCGAGGGGTACTTCGACTTCCTCGTCGCGCCCGATACGTTCCCCGCGCACAAGCCCGACCCGGCGCCGGTGCTGCACGGCTGCGAGCTTTTCGGCGTTTCGCCTGATGAATGCATCTACATCGGCGACAGCCCCTACGATTTGCAGGCGGGACGGGGTGCCGGCTGCGTGACGGTCGCCGCGCTCTGGGGCATGTTCGCCCGCGAAGAACTTCTGGCAGAGCACCCCGACTACGCGATCACCACACTTTCCGAACTCGTTCCGATAGCGATGGGGAAGTAGCGCCGGGCTGGCAGAGGCGCCAGGCAGGGCCCCATCGGCCATGATTGCGGCTGTGCTGCCTCGTAGCGCGATACGCACCTGTCGATCGTCTTGCGGTTGGGTCTCAGCTTAGCCGCTATGCCCCTGGTCGACTTCTCCATCAGGTGCATTTGGACGATTCTCATCCCGTCCGTCATATTGACCATCTCTAATCACCTCTGGTGAGCAACATACGCAGGTGCTGCCGTCAAAAACAAATCGATGCAATAATGATTAGAATAGTGTTAGATTGGTTAGAATATAATAGAATAGTGTTAGATAAAGAAGGGGGATGAGAAGATGAGAAGAGAAGATCAGTCGACCGAGTTCAAGGAAACGTACGTCGACGACATCAAGAAGACCGTCGTCGCCTTCGCGAACACGGACGGGGGCACCATCTTCGTCGGCGTCGACGATTCGGGAAGGGTCGTAGGCGTCGACGATGTCGACAAGACCATCCTTCGCGCGCAGAACGCGCTTCGCGACGCCATCAAACCCGATGTGACGATGCATGTGTCGTGCAGCGCGCGGGAAGTCGAGAACAAGACCATCATCGCCATCGAGGTTCAAAAAGGAACTTCCTGCCCGTACTATCTTGCAGACAAGGGCATCCGTCCGGCAGGCGTCTACGTTCGCCAGGGCCCGTCCTCCGTGCCCGCTTCTGAGGCGGCCATACTGCAGATGATCAGGGAAACGGATGGAGGAAGCTACGAGAGCGCCCGATCGCTCGAGCAGAGCCTCTCTTTCAGCGAAGCGGAGACGGCGTTCGCTGAGGCAGGGCTGACGTTCGGGGAAGGAAAGCGGCGTACGCTCGGCCTTGTCACCGAGGATGGCGTGCACACCAACTTGGCGCTCCTCTTGTCCGACCAATGCCCGCATACTGTAAAGATCGCTGTTTTCCAAGGGAGGAAGAAGTCGGTGTTCCGCGATAGGTGTGAGCTGAGCGGATCTGTGCTGAAGCAGCTGGACGGCGCGTACGAGTACATCAACCGGTTCAACCGGCTTCGCTCGGAGTTCAAGGGGCTGAAGCGGATCGATATGCCGGACTATCCCGAGGAAGCCATCCGCGAGGCGCTGCTGAACACCATCGTCCACAGGGACTACGCGCTGAGCGGGCCCGCCCTCATCAGCATCTTCGACGACAGAATCGAGTTCGTCACGCTCGGGGGGTTGGTGAAAGGCGTTTCGACGGACGATATCGCCCTCGGCATCTCCATCCCGCGGAACAAGCGGTTGGCGGAGGTTTTCTACCGCCTGAAGCTCATCGAGGCGTACGGGACGGGCATCCCAAAGATTTACGAATGCTACGACGGCGCCGGGAAGCAGCCGGCCATCCAAACGACGCCAAACGCCTTCAAAGTCACCTTGCCCAATCTGAACTACGCCGACGTCGACCGCCCCGAGCTTAACGGACTGACGGACTCCGAGAAGAGGGCGTACCGGCTGTTCGAAAGCAATCCCGTCGTGAAGCGCAGCGACATAGAACAGTCGCTTGGCGTTTCCCAGACCATGGCAATCAGAATTCTCTCCCACCTGGACGACAAGGGTCTTATCCAACGCGAGGGGGCAGGGAGGAGCACACGGTATCGCCGAGCCGAGACATCTTGAAAACCCTCGTCGGCGGGAATCGGGCAAAACCTTGAAACGTTGTAAAAGCCAACGTGCGCTGCAGCAGCCGACATGAGCGACATGTTTCCCGGCGCGCCAGGAAAGCACGTCTTCTATATCGTTTTTACCCCAACTGATACGGCGAACTACGATGCGGTACGCAACATCCCAGTGACGGTTGAAGTCGCAGTGCTCCCTCCGGCCTCGTTTCGCAATGCGCTTCGAAATCGCGCATAGAGTGGTGGTTCCGCTCAGTTGCGCTAAAGCTCGCTGCGCAAAAATCCGACGTCGAGGCAGAAGGCGGCGTAGAGGGGCATATGCCGCAGCTCGTTTCCGAACTCGGTTTTGCTGCGCGAAAAGTCATTCCCCGAAAGAATGTATGCGTAGGGGGAATGCGCTTTCTCCATAAACGAGGCCAGCGTTTTCGCCCGTACGTTTCGCGCGGACTTGACTTCCACGGGGATTACTTCCATGCGGTCGGTTTGAAGGAGAAAGTCCAGCTCACCCGTTGCCTTCCAAGAGCTTGGCGGCGTCCAATAGCACGTTTGGAGGTTGTTGGACGAGAAGGCTTGCGCCGTGGAGTTTTCCGCCAATGCGCCCCTGAAATCGGAAGAGGCAATCACAGCGCCGAGCTCTTCCGCTTCGAGCCAAAGCCGTGGGTTTATCCCAAGCTTGTAAAACATAAGCCCCGTGTCCGCTAGATAGACCTTGAAAAAGCTGCCCTCCTCTTCGTCGAACGGAATGAGAGGCGCCGCAACGCATTCGGTCATTTCGTTTAGGGAGATAACCCCTGCTCCTTCAAGCCATTCAAGAGGCTCCATCAATTTCGCGCGCCGCCCGCCCCGTTCGACTTCCGAATATTTGAACTTCTTCGTGGACGAACGCATGAGCTGTGCCGGAATCGACTTCCACACTTTGCGTGCCGCTATGCCGCTGATGCCATTGTCGGGGTCAGTCATGTCGGCAGTGTACGTTTGGTCGATTTCGCGCTGCTCGATGCGCGCGTCATCAATCGATTGCTGCTGCAGATATGCGGAAACCGCCGCCGGCATCCCCCCGATTGCCTGGTAAAGGCGGAAATAGCGCGTTGCAAGGTTATGGGATGCGTAGGGTTCAAGCGTTTGCGCGTGAGTCCTGATCGCCTCCGCCATGTGTTCTTCGCCAAGCGCCCAGAGAAACTCTTCGAACGTCATGGGGTGCATGGTTTCTTGGTGGACTCCGCTGGGGAAGGGGAGCCTGCGCTTGCGTGTTGCAACGCCAAGCTGGCTTCCTGTCGCGCAGATGCGCCAACCCGAACCGGAGAAGAATCGCAGGGAGTTCAAAGCGCGCTCGCACAATTGAACCTCGTCGAGCAGGATGAAGGCGGATTCTTTTGCTACGGGCATGCGTTTGTAGTCGGCGATGCGCGCCATGATGCCGTCGACGTCGTCGGTCGGGCCGTCGAACAGGGGCTCGATGAGCTTAAGGTCGGTTTGGAAGTCGAGTTTTATGAAGGCGTCGCCGGCAATTCGTCTGCCGACGGTTTCAGCGACATGCGTTTTGCCAACGCGGCGAGCGCCGCGGATCAACAGCGGGCGGCTGAAATCTTTCGTTGCCCAGGTTTCGATAGTGGCTTCGATGGCTCTTCTCATAACGCCTCGCATTAAAATCGTGTATCTGGAATACAGGATATTATAGAAAATCGTGTATTCAAAGTACACGTTTTTCAGCAAAATCGTGTATTCCAGATACACGAAATTCTGCTGTGCTTCTTTCTGCCGTCGTTGTGGCTCGGGCTTTTTACGCCCTGGCAACGTTTTTCCTCCTGGGTTTGCCCTTTCTCCCCAAATGCGGCATTATGGATAAGTAGCGCGTGTCGCCGCGCGGCACGTCCATCTGAGGGACAAGGAGGCCATCATGGCTACACTCGGAGACGGTTTCAAAGGTATTTTCCTGGCAGGCATCGGCGCGGTTGCCATTGGCGCCGAAAAGGGCAAAGAGCTGGTCGACCAGCTGGTCGCTCGCGGAGAGATGACGGTTGAGCAAGGCAAGCAGATCAACACCGAGCTCAAGCACCGCGCATCGAATCTCGAATCATCCATTCGCCGCGACACCATCGAGGCACGCATGTCCATGATGTCGCCCGACGAGCGCGTCGAGTTCGCCAACATCGTGCGCGAAATGGCGGATACCGCCAATGCGAAGGACGCCGAGGCGGCGGCCGAGAAGCTGAAGGCCGCGAACGCCGCATCGGCATCGGACACGGCTGCGGAGCCGAACCCCATCGCCGAAGCGAAGACCGCGTGCGCGACGGCAGTCGCTGCGGTGGGCACAGCGGTGGAGGCGGTCGCCAATAGCGCGCGTTCCGTGCTCGACGAGGCTGCGGCTCTGAACGCTCAGCGGGACGCCGCTTCTGCCGAGGCGCCGGCTGCGGAAGTTGTCGCAGGTGAAGTCGTCGTGGAGCCTGCCGCAGACGCAGCTGCGGAACCTGCCGCTGACGCAGGCGAGGCCCCCGAGGCTCCCGAGGGCGAAGGCGCCCCCACGGCCTAGCGCCGCGCCGCCACGGGTTTCCTCATGGCCGAAAACAACACACTGCTCAGGCACTTTTTCGCTCCTGGGGCCGACGCCGACCCCGAGGGCCGTTTCGGGCTCAACTCCAAGTCCCGTCGCCGCCGCATGCGCGAAATCATCGGCATCGTCGGCAAGCATCGTGCCCTCGAGGGCTTCACGCCCGAAGAGTTCCGCGCGATGCTCGAGGACTTGGGCCCGAGCTTCGTGAAAATCGGCCAGACGCTCTCGACGCGCTCGGAAATCCTTCCCAAGGTGTTTTGCGAGGAACTCACCAAGCTCCAAACGGAATGCGATCCGCTGCCGTTCGATGAGATGCTCGCGGCGCTCGATGAGGAATTCGGCGGCCGTCGCAAGGAAATCTTCGCCGAGATCGACTCGAAGCCGCTTGGCAGCGCGTCGCTTGCCCAAGTGCATCGCGCGGTCCTGACCTCGGGAGAGTCGGTCGCCATCAAAATCCAGCGCCCTGGCGTGAAGGCCACGATGGCGCTCGACATCGACATCATGCGCATGCTCGCCCGTCGCGCCTCGAGGTACATGAAAGGCGAGCAGATGCTCGACTTGCGCGCCGTCGTCGAGGAGATGTGGGCGACGTTTCTGGAGGAGACCGATTTCCGGCGCGAGGCGGCGAACCTCGCCGAGTTCGCCGAGCTCAACCGCGACTGCGTTTTCATCGCGTGTCCGAAGGTCTACACCGAGCTGTGCAGCGAGTTCGTCCTGGTCATGGAATACGTCGACGGCATTCCCATCGGCGACGCGGACCGGTTGGTGGCCAATGGGTACGACCTGGAGGAAATCGGGTCGAAGATGCTCGACAACTACGCGACGCAGATTCTCGACCACGGGTTTTTCCACGCCGACCCGCATCCGGGCAATGTGATCATCCGCGATGGGCGGATCGTTTACATCGATTTGGGGAACATGGGCCGCCTGTCGGCACGCGACCGTGCGGGCTTCGGCGACATCATCGAGGCCGTGGGGCTTAAGGACCCGGGCGCGCTCAAGGATGCGCTCATGCGGTTCGCGGCGAAGAAGGACAACGCGGCCATCGACCACACGCGCTTTCTCGCCGACCTCGACTTGCTGCTTGAGGACTACGGCTCGTGCGATGTGGCCGAGATCGACGTGGGCCAGTTCCTGAGCGACATTATGCAGCTCACGCGCTCGTGCAACGTGATGCTGCCCGCTTCGGTCACGAGCGTGTCGCGCGGAATCGTGACCATCGAGGGCACGGTGGCGCCCTATATTCCCAACCAGAATATCGTCGCGATTATAAATGCCCACATCAAGAGCAAGAAAGGCACGCGCGAAGAAATCCGCGACGCGCTTGAGGACCTTGCGCGCGCGATTTACTCGTCGGGCCGCGGCACGCTCGACGCGGCGTCGTATTCCGGCGAGGCGCTCAAGATGCTCACGCGCGGCCAGCTGAAGATGAACATGGAGGTCCTCGGCTCCGAGGCGCCGCTCGCGCACCTTTCGCGCATGATCAACCGCGTGGCGATCGCGATGGTGATCGCGGGCCTGTTTGTTGGCTCGAGCCTGATGGCGGGGACCACGATGGAGCCGCGCTTCCTCGGCGTGCCGCTGCTGTCGTTTTTCGGATACTTCGGTTCGCTCGTTTTGTCGATCTGGCTCATCTTCAGCATCTGGCGCAGGAAGTAGCCCCCGCGGTGTGGATTTCCCGTGCCGATATGCGCGGACGACGGAATGAAGCGGCATAATAGACAGTCGCTTCAAGCGAAAATCTTTCTCTTTTCTTATTTGCGCATATCCGCGGCGGCTTCGAGCTGCGCGTAATTCCGCCTATGAATTGGAAAGCGGCTCGCCTCAAGCGCAAATGCACGCCGCTGGGAGCGGGTGCGCCCACGGATTCGCATCGCAAGGGGCGATGGAGCGTGGCAACTGAAGAAAAGAGTCTTACATGGAAAACTTTGCCAGCCTTGGCCTGTCCGATAACGCCCTCGATGCGGTTACGCGCCTGGGCTACGATGAGCCCACGCCCGTTCAGGAGCAGGCTATTCCCATCGTTTTGACTGGCCGCGACCTCATCGCCGCTGCGAGCACGGGCACCGGCAAGACGGCAGCCTTCCTGCTTCCCGTCCTTTCCCGCATGCCGCGCGACCGTAGCCACAACCGCCCGCCGCGCCTGCTCGTGGTTTCGCCTACGCGCGAGCTTGCACAGCAGATCGCTTTCACGGCCATGAAAATCGCGCGCTGCACCGGGCAGTTCGTGACGACTGTCTTCGGTGGTGCACCCTACGGCCCGCAAATCAAGGAGATTCGCCGCGGCACCGATGTGCTCATCGCTACGCCCGGCCGTCTGAACGACCTTATGAAGCGCGAGGTCGTCGACCTCTCCGGCGTGCAGACGCTCGTGCTCGACGAGGCGGACCGTATGCTTGACATGGGTTTTCTTCCCGATGTGACCACCATCGTCGAGGCTACGCCCGACGAGCGCCAGACGCTTCTCTTCTCGGCGACGATCGACGAGTCCATCCAGAAGAACCTCGGCAATCTGCTTAAGAACCCCGCCGTGGTGGAAATCGCGCATAAGGGCGAGACGGCCAAGACCGTCGACCAGTACATGATGCCGATCAAGCAGGACAAGAAGCCCGAGCTCCTTCGCGCGGTGCTCGAGGAGAAGGGCCACGAGCGCGTGATCGTGTTCGCCCGCACGCGCAACCGCGCCGAGGATTTCGCGAAGGCGCTGAACGACGATGGCTACCAGGCGGAATCCATCCATTCCGACAAGTCGGTGGGTGCGCGCCGCCGTGCGCTCGACAAGTTCCGCCGCGGCAAGGCGAACATCCTCGTGGCGACCGACGTGCTCGCTCGCGGCATCGATGTGCCGAGCGTCGACTATGTTATCAACCTCGACCTTCCCGATTGCCCCGAAGACTACGTGCACCGCATCGGCCGTACGGGTCGCGCGGGCGAGCACGGCTACGCCATCTCGTTCGTGAGCCCCAATCAGCGCCGCCTTCTGGTCGACATCGAGAAGCTCATCGATCGCGACATCCCCTTCATGGGGCTTGAGACGTACGACCTCGATCCCGACCTGCTGAACCGCAAGAACAAGGGTCGCGGTGGTTCGAGCCGCAACAGCGCTGGTCGCAAGCGTGATGGACGCGGGGCTGGCGAGTTCGCCAACCGCGCCGAGCGTCGTGCGGCGAAGTTCGGCGACAACAAGCGCGGTCGCGGCGGGCGCGATGAGTTCGAGGGCCGCGGCGGACGCGGCGGCTCGCGCGGCGACAAGCGCAACGAGGGCGGCAGGCGCGGCGAAGGCGGCAAGCGCGGCGACTCGAAGGGCAAGCGCGGCGAGTCGCATCGCACGAGCAAGCCGTCGGGCAACAAGGGCGCCGCAGCGACTGCTTCCAAGCGCAACAAGAAGCGCCCCTCCAACATGAACGACGTGCGCTCCTTCGGCGAGCGCCGCAACTTCGAGAAGAAGCAGAAGCGCCACTAGCAAGCGGGGCGCCGCTGGCAAGCAGGGGCGTGCGAGCGAGCAGGAGCATTGCGAGCAATCGGAGGCACCACTAAGCAGACTCTGGCGGCAACGGTAGAGCGTCAGGTGGAATGGTCGTGCGTAGATTGTTCCACCTGAGGGAATAGGGAGGGACCCAGTTCACGCTGAACTGGGTCCCTCTTGCGTTCGGGCGTCATTGATTCCTACTCGGCAGCTCTTTCTCGAGGTCGGCAATGGGGCTTTGCACCTGATCGCTTCCAAAATCATCACCGTTAGAGCGAAGGGCGACAAGCTGATCGCCTATTGTTGAACGGGGCGTCGGCATCCCGATTATCTGGCGTCCGATTGTAGCTTGAGCTCCGTACTCGGTCCCGCGGCGGAAAACAAGGCGGCTTTGGCGAAAAAATCGGGGTTGGAAGTGCGGTCTTTATCGGGTCTTCATGTCCGAAAATGGCTGGTTTTGGCGGCCACGTTGTGGTTTCATTGCCTGCGTAAGAAAGAGTCGCAGATGGAAGGTTCGGCGGGTGAGCATATGGGCGACAGTAAAAAGGCCGACGGCAGCATGGGGAAAGCTGGCGAGGGCGAAACCGCCAAAGACAAGGTCGATTTCGGACTTTTCGCGGGGAGCGATCTTCCCAGCCAGGACGTATGTTATCAGGCCCTTTTGTCAGGGGATCCTCATTTCGACGGCTTGCTTTTCGTCGGCGTTTCCTCGACGGGAATTTACTGTCGCGTGGGCGTATGCTGGGCGAAGGTGCCCAAGCGCGAAAACTGCACGTTCTTCAAAACTGCTGCCGAGGCGGAAGCGGCGGGGTATCGGCCTTGCCTGAAATGCCGCCCCGAGCTTGCGCCGGGAACCCCAATTGCGCCCGACATCGACCATGCGGTTGCACGCGCCGCTTCTAGCATGCGGGAGCGGCCCGGAGATGCTCCCATCGCTCGGATTGCCGCGGAGCAAGGCATGTCGGAGCGTCATCTGCGCCGCTTGTTTGAGCAAACTTACGGTGTGCCACCTGCGCAGTATCGCGAAACATGTCGCTTGCTTCTTGCAAAAAGCCTGCTCACAGACACAGAGCTCTCCATGACACGCATCGCGTATGCAAGTGGGTTTGCCTCGGTCCGCCGATTTAACGATGCGTTCGTCAACAGCTACGGCATGCAGCCGACGCGATTCCGCAAAAGCGTGCAAGGCTCGACATCTGCGAAAACGGCGGCGGCGCCTATCGTTCTGCATGTCGACTATCGCGAGCCGTATCGCTTTGATCTGCTGCTCGGTTTCCTGCAGATGCGCGCTATCGAGGGCGTCGAGGCGGTGCTCGACGGTGCGTATTGGCGGATCGTCCGCGCCTCCGATGGCGAGCGCGCTGGGTGGATCAAGGTGGAGAACGATCCCTCGCATCGCCGCCTTGCCGTCACCATATCGCCCGAGCTTTTTGACGACATTCCCTCGGTGCTTGCCCGTACGCGCCGCCTGTTCGATACCGATTGCGTGCCTGGGGCGGTCGAGCAGGGGCTCGCTGATTTTTACGAACACTCAGGTGAGACGTACCGCATTCCTGGCATTCGCGTGCCGTGCGCCTTCGACGGCTTCGAGATGGCGACCCGCGCCATCTTAGGGCAGCAAATCACCGTGAAGGCGGCAAGCACGCTCGCGGGGCGTGTCGCGCGCGAGTTTGGTTCGCCGATAAAGGGGCCGATTGAGGAATTGACCTGCGCATTCCCCTTGCCGCAAGCCTTTTGCGCGGACGATGCGCCCGCCCGCCTTGGCGAGGTCGGCGTCATCGCTCAACGTGCGAACGCCATTTGCGCCATCGCGCGCGCTATGGAGACGGGCGAACTCACACTGCGTCCCGGCGCCGACCTCGCGGCGGAGGCTGCGCGTCTCGGCAGCATCCGCGGCATCGGCGACTGGACGGTGCAGTACGTACTCATGCGCGCCTACGATTACCCCGATGCGTTCCTTCCCACCGACTATGGCGTGAAACTTGCGCTTCCCGACATGAAGCCGCGTGCGCTGGAGAAACTGTCGCAACCCTGGCGCCCGTGGCGATCGTACGCCGTGATGTCGATGTGGTCGGTGCCGCACGAGAAGCCCAAGAAGTCCGCCCCGAAGAAGGAAAAGGGGAAAGGAAAGGGGAAGGCGCGTACGGAGTCTCCCCTGGCGAACATGGCGGACGCGACCGCTGCGGAAAAGACTGCTGACGCGCTGCCCGCGAGCATGACGGTTGCGGCGAGGCGTGCAACAACAACGGCAAAGCGCGCGGATCAGCGAAAGAAAGAAGGGACCATGGATTTCACCTGCACCTACGCGTCGCCTTTGGGCGATATCGAGCTTGCGAGCAACGGCGAGGCGCTCATCGGCCTGTGGTTCAAGGGTCAGAAATACGACGCGGCGACGCTTTCGCCCGCCACGCAGGAAAAGCCCGACGATCCCGTGCTTGCGCAAGCGCGTGCGTGGCTCGACGCGTACTTCGAGGGCCGCGACCCAGGAGAGATTCCCCCGTGCGCACCGCGCGGGTCGGAGTTTCGCCAGCTCGTATGGGCGAAACTTGCGGAAATCCCCTACGGCGAGCTCGTCACCTACGGTGATATCGCGAAGGCAATCGAGGCCGACACGGGCAAGAAGCGCTCGGCGCGAGCCGTCGGCGGAGCCGTGGGGCACAATCCGGTGTCGATTATCTTGCCTTGTCATCGCGTGGTGGGGGCAAGCCGCAGCTTGACGGGATATGCGGGCGGCATCGAGCGCAAGACCGCGCTCCTCAAGCTGGAAGGCGTCGACATGAGCGCGCTCTCGGTTCCCACGAAAGGCACAGCGCTGTAGGGGGGGGGATTCAAGGGAACGAGCGCCTCACGGGTCTCTTGGCGAACGCAGGTGAAACCTCACCCGCATAACCTCACCTTCCCTGGGATTGGGTATGCCGTCCTTGCCACGATGGTATACTTGCATTACACTGCTCTCGTGGCTTTGGGCGTGCGATGGGGTAGCTAGGTCGTTTGAGAGCGCTCTCGAAGTTGTTGACGCGCAAGGCAATCGAAGACAGTGAGTTCATCGAATGCGGTAGAGGCATGATTTGCGCTGCCCCTGCGCGAAGGCTGCTGCCTCTTGCGACCAAGAGCGCATCTAGGGAGGAGTAAACTCTATGGTCAGATCCTCGCGGTTGAGCGTAAGCGGCATCTCTTGCAGAATCATTTCTCGTGAATTAAGCGAGGCAAAAGTCTCTAATCATTTCAATCAAAGCTGCGATCGCTGGTTCCTCGATGTCCAAATATTGAGCAATCGGTGCCACGATAAGTCCGTCCTCTACGTAACTTGTGATGAGGACTTAGTTCAGAGCTATGGTGCTGAGTATGCCGTGGTCTACGTCGGTGATGTCGCAGATGATGTTCGTGGAGCAATAGGTGTCGTGGACACGCAGGAGCCCTTTGGCGATATATTTTCCCTTTTGCAGGATATCTCGTTGCGCTATAGAAGATGGGAACGTGATATGGACAGCTCTCTTTTGCGTGAGGAGGGCCTGCAGACCCTCCTTGATCTCGCATCTGCGTTTATACCGAACCATATCGACATCGTCGACCCCGCCATGAAGCTGCTTGCGCACAGCGACGATTCCGATTTGGACGATCCGATAACGAATCGCCTCGTTAAACTGGGCTATCACAGTGAAGATACTATCGAGCAATTCAGGTTAGATAAAAGATTTAAGTTATGGTCCGAGAGCGAAGGTCTCATCGTGAACACGGAACGCAAGATATCGCGTTTCCCTTCGATACTCTATTGCTTTAAAACTACTGGATCCTTTTCGGTTATTGTGGTTATGATATGCAACGTCATGGAGCCGTGCGGCTATCTGAAGGATGTCTATCGCCTGGTCGTATCTCGGATAGCGCATTATGTTCGTCGGGAATACGAAGGGTTCACGACTGCGAGTGAGGCAATATGCACTTTCATCAGGGATTTAAGTCACGGCGTTATCACGACCGAACGTGAAATCAAAGAGCGCGCACGATTTGTCGACATTCTTTACGTGGGTCCTTATTGCCTGTTCTATTTTGGGCTTGAAAACGTTCGCGACATACCCGTCTGGCGCTTCGTGGCCGAAATCTCCGAGCGCTCCGTTCCTGCTATTACGGTGAAACTGGACAATTGTCTTTTGGTGCTTTGCTCCAATTGCCGAGATAGTGCTTGTAAAGGGCTGTGCCGCGAGGGCTGCCCCCGGAGACGAAAGAATATCAAGCAGAGGCTATCTCAGGTTGCGCAGTCGTATGGTCGCCATGGATCTTGCAGCGCGGTCATGGGAAGCCTGGCTGATTTGCCAATCGCGTACGAACAGGCTCGGATGGCATACGAGATGCATAGTCGAGAGCTGACGATGGGAACGGTTTCGGCGTGCGAGTCTCCGCTCGTTTCGTTTGATTCTTTCTTTTTGTACTCCTATCTTGCAAACCAGCTGCTTGTGGACGGGGGCATGCTCGCATCGTCGAGAGCGTTTAGGGTAATCGACGAGATGAACCGCTATGATGTCCAAAACGGGACAGACTATTATAAGTTTCTCGAATGTTATCTGGAAAACGATCGAAAAGCCACGCGCGTGGCCGAACTGTGCAACATGCATCGCAATAACGTGCCGAAACGTCTCGAACGGATCGAGGAGTTGTTCGGTGCGCAAACCGAGACTTTCGAGCAACGGTTGAGCCTCATGCTGGTCTTCGAGGTGCGCAGGCATATGCTTTCGTGAGGTAAGCGCAAAGGACTTTCGCCTAAGGTTTAAAACGGGCTGTTATAGCATTTCGCAGCCATTCGGGCATGATGCTGTGTGCAATGTGCACCTGATGTGGGGTTTCGGCTCTTTCTATACTCTTCGGCAAGAGGGGGAAGACCATCGCTCTTCCCGGTATCCGAAGTGAAGGAGGCTCCCATGGCAATCAAGAAGCTAGAGGAAATCAGACTCAACGTTCAACCTGTCTCCATAGAGTTCGTTCACGAATATGTTTTCGAGGGTCCATGCCGTTTTGGCAAGGGAGACGCGCTAACCAAGCCGTTCGACGAAATGATAAACGAGGAGAAGTTCCAGGATTGGTATACGCAGCTTAAAGCGCATATGCACGAGGATGTCGTGAATCTGCTTCCGCCTATCCGCATCCACGGAACCGAGGACTGGTACATCAAGGACGAGGAAGTTCGGAAGATCATCACCGATGCTACTCCGGGTGTTGAGGTCGACTTGTATTTTTCGGTCGAGCTGGGTCGCGTATTCCTGCTAAATTACGAGGTCGCACGACTGACGGACAAGCCGTGGGCAATGGTGCAGGCATGCTGCTATACCGCCAACTCCTGCGCCCAGCATCGAGCGCGCGGTATCGAGTACATTCCGTTTGAGACCTGGGAGGCAGCCGAGGATTACATGGTTGTTCTGCGAGCCAAGAAGGCTTTGAAGAACACGCGTATCCTGTGCGCTATCCGCAACAATTCGTCCGTGTCGGTTAGCTCTTCTGACAGCATCATAGATCCTGACAAGACCATGGACGAAGTATTCGGGGCTCGTCAGCGTACAATCAGCGCACACGAGCTTCTCGACCAAACGAGCTATGGCGATCCGATGGGCAACCATTGCACGCCGGGTCGTAAGGGTCTCAACTTTACCGAGGAAGACGCTAAGGAAATCGAGCGGCAGACTCGCGAGCTCATCGATAACGCGCAGGAAGTGCGCATGAGCGAGGAAGCGGTGAAAAAATCCGTCGAGATGCGTTACGCCATCCATAAGTTCATGGAGGCGAATGACTGCAATTGCTATGCCGCCCCATGCGGTGACATTTGCTCGACGCGGCGCATGAACGAACAGCAGGTTACGATGTGCCTGAATCATGCGCTGAATAACGAGGAAGGTATTCCCTCTGCCTGCGAATACGACTTGGCTGCGCTTATCTCGATGGTTATGTTGCAATCTATCGGTCGTCGACCGTCGTACATGGGCAATACCTATGCGATTCCGCGTCAAAAAGACGGCAAGCACATTCCGTTCCCAAAGATGCCGTTCTTTGACAAAGAGGAGACGGCTCGTCAGCTTGCGAAGCTCGAGAATGTCGACAATCTGGTCTTGACCTTCCACTCGGTTCCGAATCGTCGGTGGACGTCTTACGACGCGCCGGTTCGTCCTTATGCGATCGGTCCTTTCACCCATAGTGGTTGGGGGGCTACGATTCGCTACGACTTTGCAGCTGATGAGGGTCAAGTTGTCACGATGTGCCGCGTCGATCCAACTTGCAAGAAGATTCTCATTGCCAAGGGTACGATTGTTGGCGGCTTGGGTTACGGTTCGGTCAACTGCTCCGAGGGCGTATTTTTCGAGGTCAAAGACGTGCATACGTTCTGGAAGTATCAAATGGACTGCGGCAACCATGTTCCGCTGATTTACGGCGATTTCGAAGATCAGCTCGTTCAGCTGGCGGAAAGCTTGGGCTTGGAAGTTCTGCGCGCATAGTTACCCGCATGGGCGCAGAGTGATTTCCGTAGGGGGTTCTTGGTGATGAGTGCAAGAACCCCTTTTTCGATGAAAGGTGTCGAATATGAGCGGTTCACCAACGTTGCAAGAGCGAATCGACTCTGCCGATGAAGAATTCAAGGGCCTCCTTCTACGGCTCAAGAATCCTTCAGCTACGCTTGACGAGTTCTGTCGCCTCATTCGAGAGATGACTTTATTGAAATTCTTGCTGACAGAAGAGGAGGTGACAACTGATGAGCTACTCGAACTCTCCAAGATAAGCGTCGATAAGTTGCTTTACTTGCACGATAAGAGCGTCCAGTTGGGGCATGCTTCGGTTTCGTGTACAGGTATCAGTTCCACTGCCACGAAAAAGGTTCTGCTTATCTTGAAGCTGCAACGCGAGTTGGGGCTTCAGCCCATGCCCGCCGATGAAGCGTATAAGCTCAAGACGACGCGTGCCCTTGGCGAGAATCTTTATTTCAGGCTGAGGGAAAATGGCGAAAGCGAGTCTTAGGGCTAAACTGCCGCGAATCTGTCTCGAATTTATCCGGCGGCGAAAAGGCGTATGCTCTTGGACGGTTCGTGGTACACTTGCTCGCTAGACGAATTCGCCGCCTCGTGCGGCGTCAATCACTCACGAAAGCGAACACCATGGCTGATTTCATCGAGGGCAAACGCCCCGTCATCGAAGCGCTGCGCACTGAGATTCCGTGTAAGCGCGTTCTTCTTGCCGACAATGTGAAGCGCGATCCGCTCATTGAGGACGTGCTGCGCAAGGCGAAGAAGCGCAACGTGCCTGTGGAAACGGTGCCGCGCGCGCGTCTCGAGAAGCTCTCCGAACGCGGCAGTCACCAGGGCGTTATGGCGGAAACCAAGCCCTTCAACTACGTGAATGTCACGACTATCGTGGAAACTGCGAACGCGCAGGCTGCCGAAAACGGCGGCTCGGCGCTCGTCGTCATCCTCGACCACATCACCGACGCGGGCAACCTGGGCGCCATCGCCCGCTCCGCCGAGTCGGTTGGGGCTGCCGGCATCGTCATCCCCAACAAGCGCGCGGCGCACGTAACGGCGGCGACGTACAAAAGCTCGGCAGGCGCGATTTCCCACATCAACGTGACGCAGGTCGCGAACCTCTCCCAGACGATCGAACGCCTGAAGAAAGAGGGCTTCTGGGTTTGCGCGGCGAGCGAGCATGCGCAAGAAGTGGTGTGGAAGTCGAACCTCAAAGGCAAGATCGCGCTCGTCATGGGCTCGGAAGGCGAGGGCGTGTCGAGCCTCGTGCTCGAAAACTGCGACTTCGCGGTGAAGCTTCCCCAGATGGGGAAGGTGTCCTCGCTCAACGTAGCGCAGGCGTCCACTGTCTTCATGTACGAGTGGCTCCGTCAGCAGCAATAGGTTGCGCATTCGAAAATGGCAAGGAAACGAAACAAGCTGCTCATCGTCGATGGGTACAACGTGCTCCGCTCGGGTGAGCGCTACAAAACGACGGCGTTCGGACCCGACTACACCGACGACGCCTTCAACACCGCCCGCGAGCGGCTGATCAACGACGTCGTGAACTTTGCGGGTCGCGATTGGCGTGCCATCATCGTGTTCGATGGTGCGAAAAACGAGTTCTCAACAGGAGAAGCGCAAACCATCGGCGGCGTGCGCATCATGTTCAGCCCAGCTGGCCAGTCCGCTGACAAGGTAATCGAGAAGCTTGCTCACGACGCGCGCGAGCGCATGGTCGAGACGCTTGTAGTCACAAGCGACGCCACCATCCAAGACACCGTCTTCGGGGGCGGCGTCGATCGCATGAGCGCGAACGGCTTCAGCTATGAGGTGGGGGAGTACTACAATCAGGCGCGCCTCGATGAGTCGCCAAAGGTGGCCGAGAAGCGAACGCTCGGCGATCGCATTCCTGCCGATACCCTCGCCAAGCTGAAAGCGATGCGCGACGGGAAGCTTTAAGGTCCAGCGAGTGCTTTCCTGACGGGGCGGGGGGCGCTCGAATGCCCGATTCACATTCTGGCTTCTGCTCATCGGCTTCGACTACGAGCGCCCCGCCTTCGTCCCGAAGAGCAAATTGAGCCCAAGAGGCAAGTAATGGACAAAATGCGTTGATATGTGAGTCCGAATCGGCGGTTTCGGGCATCTCGGAATCCGTTCCATGGTGTTTTCCCAGGTCGGATTCTTCAAAGATAAGTCTGCTATGTACAGCTCCTCACATATCGGCATTATTTGTCCACGGCGAGCCGATTTTGAGAAAGCAGCACTCTCATGGAGATCGCCTCGCGAGAGTGTCGGAAAAAAATCGCGCGACAGCGACCTCGCAACACCAGCAAACCTCGTTGTTTGCCAGCTGCGGTCACTCCTACCTTTCGCCCTCTTCGCGCCCCTCGTTTGTGAGGTGCTCTTTCGCGATGTAGAGCGGGCGGTGCTTCCCCTCGATGTAGCTGCGCGAGAGGTACTCGCCGATTACGCCAAGCACGGTGAGCTGTAGGCCGCCGAACAGCAGAATCAGGCACGCGAGCGTCGGGAAACCCGGCACGTCGGTGCCCCGCAGCGCGTATTCGAAGATGATCCACAGAAGATAGACGAACCCGCCGAGCGAAGCGATGAGCCCAATCCAAACGGCCACCTTCAAAGGCCAGGTCGTGAAGCCTAAAATGCCGTTCGCCGCATAACGGAACAGCGACCTCACCGACCATTTGCTCTCGCCGTTGGCGCGCGCGTCCGGCTCGTAGGGGACTTCGAGCGTCTTGAATCCGACCCATGCGAAAAGTCCCTTGCTGAAGCGCTGACCTTCGGGCAGAGAGAGCAGGGCGTCGGCCACGGTGTGGCGGAACACGCGGAAGTCGCTCACGTTCGCAGGAATCTCGATGTCGGTGCAGATGCCGTTGAAGGTCTTGTAGAACGAGTGCTTGAACAGCTTTAACACGACGCTTTCCTTGCGCTCGATCTGGCAGGCGGCGACGATATCGTACTCGGGCTTGTCCACAAGCAGTTTGTACATGCGCAGCGCGTCCTCGGGCGTTTGCTGCAGGTCGGCATCGATGAGGCAGATGCACTCGCCGCGTGCCGCTTCCATGCCCGCATACAGTGCCGCCTCCTTGCCGAAGTTGCGGGAGAACTGCACGGCCTGCATGGGATGAGAAGGGTCGGTTTCGCTCACAACCTCGCGCAGCAGCTCGAAGGTGCCGTCCTGGCTGCCATCGTTCACGAACACGATCTCAAGCGAGATGCCCTCCGCGTCGAAGCACTCGAAGGCGCGGCGCTTGAACAGGCGGATGTTGTCGACCTCGTTGTAACAGGGGACGACGAAGCTCAAGCTGAAGGGGTAGGTCATTGCGCTGCTCTCTTTCCGCTGGTCGCGCGCGTGCGATGGCGACGGTTCTCGAAGGCGCGCCATGCGCAGAACGCAGCGACGCTCGCGATGCTGATAATCGCGCTCGGTATGAGGCCGGGCGCCATGTAGTGAAGTTCGATGTCGTTGGTGCCCGCGGTGACGTCGATGCCCAAAAGTCCGCCGTAGAGCTCGTGGACCGGCACGTTGTGTCCGTTCACAGTGGCGCTCCAGCCCTTCTCGTAGGGGATGGAGATGAGGAGCGTCTCGTCGCGTTGGGCGTCGAAGGAGGCGCTCACCTGGCCGTTCGAGAACGATTTCAACGAGAAGCCGGCGGAATCAAGCTTTCCGAGCAGCGTCTTCATCTCGTCGACATCGAGCGTCTCCGCCTTGATGGCTGCCTCGGTCGGTGCGTTGAAGACCGCCTGTTGAACGTCGACGATTTGCCCGTGCTTGTTCACGGTCGTCTGCTTCATGGCCGTCGGGACAATCGACACCGTGACGGTCTCGCCCGCGTTGAACGTGCCCGCGTAGACCACGTTGCATGACCCGCGCCCTCCGACGTGCTCGACGGTGTTGCCGTTGACCTGGGCATAGCAGGAGATACCGGCCTCCTCGATATCGAGTAAGTAGATGCTCGGGAAGTACAGGAAAAGCGGCCCTGCGCTCGTGGTGGTGACGGTGAAGTCGCGCTGGGTTGCGCTCGTGCTCTCCGCGTCGACAGCGGTCGCCTTATGGTAGAGACCGCTCGCGTCGGCGCCCGTGACGGACGCGTACATCGCTATCTGGTTGTTGAAGGGGTTGGCGCTCCATGCATCGGTGGGCTCGTCGTCGGTCGCATCGGTCGCAGCGTTCGAGTAGTCCGCCTTATTCGCCAATTCCGTCTCCTCGGCTGTGGCCGCAATGCCGTAGCCGAGAGGCATCGACGAGGTCGTCTTCCAATCGCGATACGACCCGTAGAGCTTTTGAGCATGGTCGGCGACGAGCTCGGTTTCGGGTGGCTGCTCCTCAGCAATGACGTTGGTCACCGAAAGGAGCGCATCTGCCGCCGTGTTGGGCGACTGGTACGCGGTTCCGAACGGCGTCTTCTTCGAGTAGCCGAGGCGCATGAGCAGGTTCTGCACGCTGTTTTCCTGGGTGGACGAGTACAGATCGAACGAGCCCGGCCCACTGAGCACGAGCCCCGTGCAATCAGGTCCGTTGTACTTCGACGACCCATAGTACACGCACGTTTGCCCCGTGCGCGCGAAGCCGTTGTCGGTGGGGTAGTCCTCGTAGTATTCCTCGAGCTCGGCGATGCGGTTCGAGTATTCGCTCGCGCTTAAGTCGCATGCGGCGTATTGAGCCGCCGTGCCGTAGCACTGTTCGAAGGCGAACAGGACGACCAGGCAGGCGATTCCCGCTCGGGCAAGAATCTTGCGCCCCGTCTCGCGCTTCTCGCGGGCGTTCCCTTCGGCGGGAACCCGCAGGCCCTGGCGCACCATGAGCGCAAGGAAGGCGGTGAATCCCGTAATCAGTACCAGTTCGAGCACGGCGTTCGCGGCACTCGGGCGAATCGAGAGCGTTCGGTACCACACGTTGAAGGTGGCACATCCGAAGATGAGGAACGCTGCCGCGCCGCCCTTCACCACGGCGCGCAGCGATGTGTGACGCACGGGGCGGTTCTTCGGATTTCCGGCGACGACGAGCGCCTCGTTTTTATTGTCCAGGCAGAAGGCGATGCCCTCGAAGGCAAGCGCCACCATCGTGAGCAGCAGCAGAAACGCCATGCGGCCCGTGTAGGACGACTCGGGCACGAATCCGAGCCAGATCGTGTTCAGCTGGATGAGGACGAGCGACGAGGCAGGAATGCCCATAATGACGGCACCCGCTATGCGCAGGGCGCGGGACCTGCGAGCGTCTGCGAAGAAGACGGCGACGCCTACGAGTACAAGAGCTGAAATCACGATCGCAGGGGTCGCGTTCGCGACGATGATGCCCGGCCGCGTGCCGATGGCGAAGAAGTTCGCGTAGTCGAAGGGGTTGAGCGAGAAGATGGTCCCCGCAAGCGCCGCCAGACCAGCGCCTGAACCCTTGCCGCCCAAAAGCGCAATCAGCGTGGGGAAGAGGATTACCGCAGAGGCTCCCACGGCAAGAATCATCGTCGCAGCATAGCGTAGGCCCAGGTGGATGAGGGGGTGGCCTGCGAGCTTTCGGTTCTTGGGGGCAATGCGCGCGGGCTCGTTTGCGCTGCCTCCGTTGCGCTTGCCCGCGTCGTCCGCGCACTTGCGTTCGTTTCCGAGCCTAAGTTCGCCCTCGTCGCAGGCGCGCTCGCTCTCCTCGATGCGAAGGCGTGCGTACTCATAGAAGAAGTAGAAGATGGTGAAGAAGCACACCATGTAGCCCGTGTACCAATTGAAGAGGATGGCGCACGCGCACGACGCGAACAGGGCCGCGCATCCGCGTCCGCGCACCAGGCGGTACACGCCCAGGCAGGCGAGCGGCGCCATAATCACGCCGTCGATCCACATGATGTTGCTCGAATACCCGGTGACATACGAGGTGAGTGAGTAGGCGATCGCGCCGACCACCGCAAGCACCTGCGTTGCGCAAGACCCCTTGGCACCTGCCGCGACAAAGCGACCGCGCAGGAAAACGAGGCAGGTCACGGCGGCAAGCGGAATCTTCACGAGGAAGAGGAAACTGAAGAAGTAGGGCACCTGCGAAGGGTCGCAGAAGGCGACGAGCGCGTTTAAGGGACTCGACAGGTAATAGGTATATTGCGCGTAGGTTCCGCACCCCATGCCCGCGTCGGCGGAGTACAGCAGCGACGCGTCGCCGTTGATCACGTTGGAGAGCCATCCGAAGAACTGCGCGTACTGGACGGGCATGTCGTACATCATGACCGAGACGTCCCCGAAGGGGTAGATGTTGTTCGATGCGAACGCGAAGAGAATCACGAAAAAGGGCACGACGAAGGAGAGGGCGTATGCCGCGATCGCGCTTTTCGTCACAGCGGGCCTCGCGCTCGGTGCCTGCGGGGTGCGCCTCTCGGGGCGCTCCTCGGGCTTCGCATGAGATCCTGCGGCGGCGGAAAGCGGTTCGCCTGCCCTCGATGCTGAATCTGCTATGTCTCGTTTCCAGACTGCCATTTTTTCTGAAAGCCATCCTAGCGCCTGCGAGGAGAAAACGGGCTTTCAGCCGAAGGTTCGTGGCATAAATCCAAAAGCTTACCCAAAGTCTGCATATTATTAGTGTGGGGAAGCCTCCGATGCCGCAGTTTTGCCTTGCCTGTCGCCGCCTGTTATCGTGCGCGCTTGCGGTGGGGTCCGTCGTTTGGGGAAGGTGGACTTCGCCGCCCACGCCGCGCCCATCTTCGTCGCGCGTTCTGCCCTCGCCCCTCCTTCGCGCCCGCGCCTGTCGCCCTCCTCCGCGAGCCTCACAGGAAAGCAACTTTTTTCGACCTCGTTTCCCCAGCTTAAAGGCCGAAAGAACAAAAAACTTCCACAGCTCGTAAAAATTTTTCTTGACGCGGTACGATCCCCATAGTATCTTCTTCGATTGCAACTTTTTTGGGAAATGAGTGCGTGCGTGAAGGAGGAAAAGCCTCGTGGCCAAAGCAAAAACTAGCGCTCCCACCAGCCTTTATAGGAATCGCAGAAGCTTCGCGAAGATTCCGGACGTAATGGACGTCCCCAATCTTATCGCAATCCAGACGGACAGCTTCAAGTGGTTCAAAGAAGAAGGCCTCCAGCAAGCTTTCCAGGACATCGCTCCTATCGAGAACAGCACGAAAGACATGTGCGTGGAGTTCGGCAAGCATGAGTTCGGCGAGCCGAAGTACACCGTCGATGAGTGCAAGGAGAAGGACGTCTCGTATCAGGCGCCCCTGTTCGTGGAAATCCGCTTCATCAACCGTGAGACGGGCGAAATCAAGGAACAGAACGTGTTCATGGGCGACTTCCCGCTCATGACGAACCGCGGTACCTTCATCATCAACGGTACCGAGCGCGTCGTTGTCTCCCAGCTCGTTCGCTCCCCGGGCGTGTACTTCTCGTCCGAGCGCGACAAGACGTCGGACAAGACAATCTACAACGCGAAGGTCATCCCGAGCCGCGGTGCGTGGCTCGAGTTCGAGACCGACAAGCGCGACATCCTCTCCGTGCGCATCGACCGCAAGCGCAAGCAGCCGGCCACGCTGCTCGTTCGTGCCCTCGGCCTTGCCGAGACGCGCGAGGAGATCATCGAGCTTCTGGGCTCCGACGACATGGTGCTGCGCACCCTCGATCGCGACCCGGCAACCACCAAGGAAGAGTCCCTCATCGAGCTGTACAAGCGCTTCCGTCCGGGCGAGCCGCCTACGATCGATTCCGCGCGTACGCTGCTTGAGGGCCTGTTCTTCAACCCCCAGCGTTACGACCTGGCGAAAGTCGGTCGCTACAAGATCAACAAGAAGCTCGGCTTCGACGCCGACAACGACGCCTCGACCCTGACCGACGAGGACATCACCGCCACGATGAAATACATCATCGCGCTGCATGCCGGTGAGGAAGGCGCGAGCGTCGACGACATCGACCACTTCGGCAACCGCCGTATCCGCACGGTCGGCGAGCTCATCCAGAACCAGTTCCGCATCGGCCTCTCCCGTATGGAGCGCGTCGTGCGCGAGCGCATGAGCATGCAGGAGCCTGACGAGATCACCCCGCAGTCGCTCGTGAACATCCGCCCGATCGTGGCTGCCATCAAGGAGTTCTTCGGAAGCTCCCAGCTCTCGCAGTTCATGGACCAGGCGAACCTCGCCGCAGGCATCACGCACAAGCGCCGTCTGTCCGCACTCGGCCCGGGCGGCCTGTCCCGCGAGCGCGCAGGCTTCGAAGTCCGCGACGTCCACAACTCCCATTACGGCCGCATGTGCCCGATCGAGACGCCTGAAGGCCCGAACATCGGCCTTATCGGCTCGCTTGCGACGTTCGGCCGTATCAACCCCTACGGCTTCATCGAGACGCCCTACCGTCGTGTGGTCGACGGCAAGGTGACCGACGACATCGACTACCTCACGGCCGACGAGGAGGAGAACTACACGATCGCCCAGGCGAACGAGACGTTCAACCTCGAGACCCGCGAGTTCGGCACCACCGACGCCGACGGCGTGTTCCACAAGGCGACGCGCGTTCTCTGCCGTACCAAGGACGCTTCCGGCGTGTTCGGCGAGCCTGAAGAGGTGCTGCCCGAGCAGGTTACCTACATGGACGTTTCCCCGCGTCAGATGACGTCGGTCGCAACGTCGCTCATCCCGTTCCTCGAGCACGACGACGCGAACCGCGCCCTCATGGGCTCGAACATGCAGCGTCAGGCTGTGCCGCTGCTCAAGCCGCACGCCCCGCTCGTCGGCACGGGCATGGAGCACCGCATCGCGGTCGACTCCGGCGAGATCCTGGTCGCCCAGAACCCGGGCGTGGTCGACTACGTCGATGGCCAGACGATCATCGTGCTCAACAACGACGGCGAATACGACGAGTACCTGGTCCCCAAGTTCCAGCGCTCCAACCAGTCCGGTTGCATCAACCATCGCCCGATCGTCCGCAAGGGCGACGAGGTCCATGCCGGCGACGTGCTCGCCGACGGCCCGTCCTGCGACGGTGGCGAGCTGGCACTCGGCCAGAACCTCATGGTCGCCTACATGCCGTGGGAAGGCTACAACTACGAGGACGCTATCATCGTGTCCGAGCGCGTGGTTGCTGAAGACCTGCTCACGTCCATCCACATCTCCGAATACGAGGTCGACGCGCGCGACACCAAGCTCGGCCCCGAGGAAATCACCCGCGAGATCCCGAACATGTCCGACGACATGACGGCCGATCTCGACGCTGACGGCATCATCCGCATCGGCGCCGAGGTGTTCCCGGGCGACGTGCTCGTGGGCAAGGTCACCCCGAAGGGCGAGACCGAGCTCACCGCTGAAGAGCGCCTTCTGCGCGCCATCTTCGGCGAGAAGGCCCGCGAGGTGCGCGACACGTCGCTCAAGGTGCCCCATGGCTCCGGCGGCCGCGTGATCGGCATCCACCGCTTCAGCCGCGCGGCGGGCGACGAGCTTGCCCCCGGCGTGAACGAGCTCATCCGCATCTTCGTGGCTCAGAAGCGTAAGGTCCAGCAGGGCGACAAGCTTTCCGGCCGCCACGGCAACAAGGGTGTCATCTCCCGCGTGCTTCCGGTGGAGGACATGCCATACCTCGCCGACGGCACCCCGATCGACGTCATGCTTAACCCCCTCGGCGTTCCTTCCCGTATGAACGTTGGCCAGCTGCTCGAGAACCATCTCGGCTGGGCCGCCAAGTGGGGTTGGTCTGACGAGGACACCGACAAGCCGGTTGCCGGCCCGCAGTTCGTGGCGACGCCTGTCTTCGACGGTGCGACCGAGGAGGAAATCTCCGACGCCATCGAGCATGCGAACAAAAACCTCATCAACATCAACCATGCCAAGTACGGTGACCTGGCGCGTGACGAGTTCGTCCCGCAGCTGTCCCGCACCGGCAAGACCTGGCTCTACGACGGCCGCACGGGCGAGAAGTTCCGCGAGCCGATCACGGTCGGCCAGACCTACATCCTGAAGCTGGGCCACATGGTCGACGACAAGATTCACGCCCGCTCGACCGGCCCCTACAGCCTCATCACCCAGCAGCCCCTCGGCGGCAAGGCCCAGTTCGGCGGCCAGCGCTTCGGCGAGATGGAAGTGTGGGCGCTCTACGCGTACGGCGCTTCCAACGTGCTGCAGGAAATCTTGACCGTGAAGTCCGACGACACCGCCGGCCGCGTGAAGTCTTACGAGGCCATCGTCAAGGGCGAGAACATCCCGCCCGCGGAGGTGCCGGAGAGCTTCAAGGTTCTCGTGAAGGAAATGAAGTCGCTGTGCTTGAACGTCGAGCTCGAGGGCCACGACATGCAGCCGATCAGCGAGGACGAAGGCGTCGTCGAGAAGAAGGACGACGATTCGGATCAGGCGCTGTTCGACGCGATTGCCGCGGACGCGAAGCTTTCTGAGGAAGAGTCTGACAAGGCTCTCGATGACATCGCAGCTGAACTGGGAGAATTGATGGGCGATTCATCTAATGACGATACGACCAACGACCTTATCGGTGGAGAGGAGTAAGAGATGACCGAATTCGACGTGAACAACTTCGACGCGCTTCGCATCTCCCTCGCGAGCGCCGACGATATCCGCAGCTGGTCGCACGGCGAGGTCAAGAAGCCCGAGACCATCAACTACCGCACGCTCAAGCCCGAAAAGGACGGCCTGTACTGCGAGAAGATCTTCGGTCCTACCAAGGACTGGGAGTGCGCCTGCGGCAAGTACAAGCGCGTTCGCTTCAAGGGCATCGTCTGCGAGCGCTGCGGCGTCGAAGTGACCCGCAGCAAGGTTCGCCGCGAGCGCATGGGCCATATCGAGCTCGCTGCGCCCGTGTCCCATATTTGGTACTTCAAGGGCAGCCCGAGCCGCCTTGGCTACCTGCTCGACATCCCGCCGAAAGAGCTGGAGAAGGTGCTGTATTTCGCCAGCTCCATCATCACTTCGGTCGACAAGGAAGGCCGCGACGAGGACGCTGACGAGCTTCGTGACGAGCTTGCCGCCGACCTCGAGGAGCTCGACGCCGAGCGCGACCGCCTCATCGAGGCGACGCGCCGACTGGGCACCGACTACGTGCCGGAAGACGACGACTTCGTCGACGAGATCGACGAGGACGAGCGCCTGACCCCCGAAGAGGTCGAGGCCGAGATCGCCGATATCCACGAGGAGTTCATCGAGCGCAAGCAGCTGCGTCAGGACGCCTTCGAGGCCTTCATGAAGATCGAGCCCAAGCAGCTCGTTCCCGAAGAGGCGCTCTATCGCGAGATGCGCATGAACTACAAGAACTACTTCACCGGCGGCATGGGTGCCGAGGCGGTGCGCGACCTGCTCGACGCGATGGACCTCGAAGAGGCCGCCGAAGAGCTGCGCGACACCATCGCCAACGGCAAGGGTCAGAAGCGTGCGAAGGCGATCAAGCGCCTGAAGGTCGTCGACGCGTTCCTGAAGTCCGACAACAAGCCCTCCGACATGATCTTGGACGTCATCCCGGTCATCCCGCCCGACCTGCGCCCGATGGTGCAGCTCGATGGCGGCCGTTTCGCGACGTCCGACCTGAACGATCTGTACCGTCGCGTGATCAACCGCAACAACCGCTTGAAGCGCCTGCTCGACCTCGGTGCCCCCGAGATCATCGTGAACAACGAGAAGCGCATGCTCCAGGAAGCGGTCGACAGCCTCTTCGACAACGGTCGCCGCGGCCGCCCCGTCACGGGCCCGGGCAACCGTCCGCTGAAGTCGCTCTCCGACATGCTCAAGGGCAAGCAGGGCCGCTTCCGCCAGAACCTGCTCGGCAAGCGCGTCGACTACTCCGGCCGTTCGGTTATCGTCGTCGGCCCGTCGCTCAAGCTGCATCAGTGCGGCCTGCCGCAGCAGATGGCCCTCGAGCTGTTCAAGCCCTTCGTCATGAAGCGCCTGGTCGAGCTCGAATACGCCGCTAACATCAAGGCTGCGAAGCGTGCTGTCGATCGTGGCGCGAGCTACGTGTGGGACGTTCTCGAGGAAGTCATCATCGAGCATCCCGTGCTTTTGAACCGCGCACCTACCCTGCACCGTCTGGGCATCCAGGCGTTCGAGCCGGTGCTCGTCGAAGGCAAGGCCATCAAGCTCCATCCGCTCGTCTGCACGGCGTTCAACGCTGACTTCGACGGTGACCAGATGGCTGTGCACGTTCCTCTGGGAGCCGAGGCGCAGGCCGAGGCGCGCGTGCTCATGCTTTCCGCCAACAACATCAAATCCCCTGCTCATGGTCGTCCTCTGACCGTGCCGACGCAGGACATGATCATCGGCGTGTACTACCTGACTGCCGCTCGCGACAACTTCCCGGGCGAGGGTCGCGCGTTCGTGAACTTCGCGGACGCCGTAAACGCGCACGACGCTCATGCCGACGTCGACCTGCAGGCCAAGATCTGGGTTCGCCTTCCGAAGGACACCCAGGTTGCCACCGCGTTCCACACCTATGAGGAGCACAAGGCTGGCACGCGCCTCGAGACGACCATCGGCCGCATCATCTTCAACAACGTCTTCCCGGACGATTACCCGTTCATGAACTACCAGATGAACAAGAAGGAAATCGGCCGCTTGGTCGAGGACGTTTGCAACCGCTACGACCTCGCCGACGTTCCGCCGATCCTCGACGGTCTGAAGGAGACGGGCTTCCATTACGCCACGCTCGCGGGCATTACCGTTTCGGTGTACGACGCGACGGTGCCGCCCAACAAGAAGGAGATTCTCGACGATGCCGAGGCCAAGGTCGACGCCATCGACGAGGATTACGAGATGGGTCTCATGAGCCCCGAAGAGCGTCACAAGCAGGTCGTCGACATCTGGACCGATGCGAACGAGAAGGTCGGCGACGCGATGTCGGCCAACTTCGACCACTACAACCCCATCTACATGATGGCCGACTCTGGTGCTCGTGGTAACATCAAGCAGATTCGTCAGCTCGCAGGCATGCGCGGCCTCATGGCCGACACGAAGGGCCAGACGATCGACATTCCGGTTAAGTCGAACTTCCGCGAGGGCCTGTCGGTGTTGGAGTACTTCATCTCCACGCACGGTACTCGAAAGGGCATGGCCGACACGGCGCTTCGTACCGCTGACTCCGGCTACCTCACGCGTCGTCTCGTTGACGTCGCACAGGAGGTCATCGTCCGCGAGATCGACTGCGGCACCGCCGAGGGTGTTCCCTACCCGCTGTACAACGAGAAGGGCGAGCTCGACGAGAACCTCATCGGCCGTTGTCTGCTCGAGTCCGCTGTGGGCACCGACGGCACGGTGATCCTCGAGGGCGACAACTACATCTCCTCCATGGACCAGCTGGCCGAGATGGCCGCTGCGGGTATCGAGGAAGTGACCATCCGCACGGTCATGACCTGCCATGCCGAGCACGGTGTTTGCCAGAAGTGCTATGGCTGGGACCTCGCGACTGCGCGCCCGGTCAACATCGGCACGGCAGTCGGCATCATCGCAGCTCAGTCCATCGGCGAGCCGGGCACGCAGCTTACGATGCGTACCTTCCACGCCGGCGGCGTCGCGGGCGAGGACATCACGCAGGGCCTCCCGCGTGTTCAGGAACTTTTCGAGGCGCGCAAGCCGAAGGGCCAGGCCGTCCTCGCCGAGATCTCCGGCACGCTGCAGGTTTCCGGTGACAAGTCGTCCAAGACGCTCACGATCCACGACCAGGAAGGCAACTACCGCGAGTACGTCGTTTCCGCTCGCGCGACGCTGTTCCCCGGCGTGGAAGACGGCGGCGAGGTCAAGGTTGGCCAGCAGCTCACCAAGGGTTCGGTGAACCCGCACGACTTGCTGCGCCTGACCGACCCCAACACGACGCTTCGCTACATCGTTGCCCAGGTCCAGGGCGTGTATGTGTCCCAGGGCGTAGACATCAACGACAAGCACATCGAGGTCATCGCGCGCCAGATGCTGCGCAAGGTGGCCGTGCTCGACGCGGGCGATTCCGAGTTCCTCCCGGGCCGCCAGGTCAATCGCTACGAGTTCGAGAACGAGGCGAACGCTCTGATCGCCGAGGGCAAGAACCCGCCGGTCGGCCAGCCGCTGCTTTTGGGTATCACCAAGGCTTCGCTCGCCACCGACTCGTTCCTGTCGGCTGCATCGTTCCAGGAGACCACCAAGGTTCTCACCGATGCCGCCATCGAGGGCAAGACCGACCACTTGGTTGGCCTGAAGGAGAACGTCATCATCGGCAAGCCGATTCCCGCTGGCACCGGCCTTAAGCGCTACCGCGAGGTGGGCCTTACCTACAAGGGTCGCCCGACGGGCAAGGTTATCGGCGATACGCTGCCGGACACCGCTCCCGACGCGCTGCGCGAGGTGGAAGAGCTTCTGCCGCAGCCGCAAGATTGGTCGCTCGACGGCGATGGCTACCTCAACTCTATGGGGTCGAGCTACGGCAACTACTACTCGGGCCTGTCGCTCGGGCATCGTGGTCCGCAGCTTTCCGACGAGGATGCGCGCCTGTACATCTTCGACGACCTGGGCGTTTCGCAGCGTTGGGCCAACAAGTTCAGCGAGGCAGGCATCGAGACGGTCG
Source organism: Ellagibacter sp. (assembly GCF_048412355.1). NCBI lineage: Bacteria > Bacillati > Actinomycetota > Coriobacteriia > Eggerthellales > Eggerthellaceae > Ellagibacter > Ellagibacter sp. Next base: position 49,701 of record NZ_DBFSAP010000048.1, on the reverse strand, counting down.
CCGATCTGGTGGGCCACACCGAGGAGGATCTCCTTCGCATCGAGGGCATCGGCGTGAAGGCGATCGAGGAGCTCAAGGAGGGCCTGAAGGAGCACGATCTGCTCTATGTCATCGAGGACGACCTTTCGGCATCTTCCGACGACATGAGCCAGCTGCTCGATATGGTCTTCAGCCCCGACGACAACATCCTCATCGGCGGCGACGAGCCGGCAACGTTCAACACGGAAGGCGAGGACATGCTCGGCGAGGCGCTGCCTCCGCGCAGCTACCATCGCAACCTCGAGGAGCTCGACGAGCTGCTCGGGTCGGTCGGCAACTTCGGCTTCAGCTTGAAGCACGCCGATGACGAGGAAGATTCCGACGATTCCGACGAGGACGAGGAATAATCACTCCGCCGCCTCCACGGGCGGCGGATCCACTTGACGCTGTGAGGCCCTGAGGCACTCAGCTTTGCCCCTGCGCATCGCGGCGCGTACCTTCCAAGTACGCAAGCGTGCGCACGGGCGATTCTGGGTACCTCGGGGCCTCTCGTCATTTTCCCGTGCAGGACAAGGAAGCCTCGCGGATAGGGGGATTGTCTCCCTCGCGATCCGCATGGGGCGCCAGGTCAAGGAAAGGCGCATATGTCTGAGAAAACGTATGTCCCCGAAGGCGAGGTTGCCCCGTCTTCGCAGATCGCAACCACAATCGAGGCGCTTGCTGCGACAATTCGCGCGCGTCGAGATGCGGGCGAGGAAAGCTACACCCATCAGCTTCTCTATGGGCCGGCCGACAAGCCGCTCAAGAAGGTGATGGAAGAGGCCGGGGAAGTGGGGCTCGCCGCCAAGGACGTCGAGTCCGAGCTCGTGATGTTGCGGGCTATGGAGCACCACGCGCGCGGCCATGAAGCGCTGGTCGCCTCCGCGGGCGAGCGCGTTGATGCGTGCACCGACCACCTGCGCTATGAGGCGGCTGACGTAGTGTATCATCTTCTTGTTGTGCTCGAGCGTTATGGCATCGACTTGGATGAGTTCGCCGCCGAGCTCAACGAGCGCATGACCGACGAAGAGCGACCTTCGGGGGCGGTTCGCCTCAAGCAAGGCCACGTTAAAAGGGGTAAGTAGCCTATGGCACGTCTATTTGGAACCGACGGTGTCCGCGGAGTCGCGAACACTGAGCTCACCTGCGAGCTTGCCTATCGTTTGGGACAGGCTGCGGCCGTGTTTCTCGGCAAGAACATCGTGGTCGGCAAGGACACCCGCCTGTCGGGCGATATGCTGGAATCGGCGCTTGCCGCCGGCATCATGAGCGCGGGAGGGACCGAGCTTTCGGTGGGGATTATCCCTACGCCTGCGGTTGCGCTGCTCGTGCGCGAGCTGCACGCCGACGGCGGTGCGGTGATCTCCGCTTCGCATAACCCGCCGGAGTACAACGGCATCAAGCTCTTCGACGCCGAGGGCTACAAGCTTCCCGACGAGGTGGAAGATAAGATCGAGGAGTTCATCAAGCAGGGCGGTCTCGAGGGTGCTGCTGCTCGAGCCAAAGAGGGTGCGGAAGGCGAGGACGCCGCCGCGATGCTTCCCGGCGACGAGGTGGGCGTTGCCCTTCCCGTTGACGAGGCCTGCGAGATTTACATCGAGCATGCGGTTCAGAGCGTGCGCGCGCAGGGCATCGACTTCTCGGGCATCCGCATCGCGCTCGACACGGGGCATGGCGCCTCGTCGCTCACGAGCGCTGAGGCCTTCCGCCGCTTGGGCGCGGAGGTCATCGCGATCAACGAGGACTTCGACGGCACCGACATCAACGTGAACTGCGGTTCCACCCATCTCGAACCGCTTGCCCAGCTTATGCGCGAAAGCGGCGCGGACGTCGGCGTGGCGCATGACGGCGATGCCGACCGCGTGATGCTCATGACGCCCGACGGCACCGAGATCGATGGCGACATGGTCGAGGCCGTGTGCGCGCTCGACATGAAGCGCCGCGGGTGCCTGCCCGAGGACACCGTTGTGTCCACCGTGATGTGCAACCTCGGGTTCGTCCATGCGATGCGCGACAACGGCATCACTGTCGTGCAGACGAAGGTGGGCGACCGCTATGTTCTCGAGGAGATGCGCGCGAAGGGCTACGCCATCGGCGGCGAGCAATCGGGCCACATGATCCTGCTTGAGCACAATTCCACGGGCGACGGCCTTATGACGGCTTGCCAGTTCCTCGCGGCGGTGAAGCGCGCGGGCACGCCGGTGGCCGACGTCGTTTCCATCATGAAGAAGTTCCCGCAGACGCTTATCAACGTGCGGGTGCGCGACAAGCATGCGGTTGAAGGCAACGAGGCTATCGCCGCTGCCGTCGCGAAGGCCGAGGAAGCGCTTGGTGATTCGGGTCGCGTGCTGCTGCGCCCGAGTGGCACGGAGCCTGTGGTTCGCGTGATGGTCGAGGCGGAGGGCGCGGACGCCGCGAAGGCCCACGCCGAGGCGATTGCCGCTGTCGTTGAGGCCGAAATCTAGAAGATATCGCATATCGCCCCTGTTCATCGGGGGCGATTTCTTTCCTGGTGCGCGAGGTGAGGGAGACCCATGGCATACGAGATCATAGTCGCGAAGTTCACCCCCGACGAGCCGGATGAGCGCATCGATGCCGTGCTGCCCGACGATGTCGTCGGCATCGGGGCGAAGGCGTTTCGCTTCAAGGGCGAGGTGCGTTCCTTGCGCGCCCCCCAAAGCCTCATCGAGGTGGGGGATGCCGCTTTCGACGGCTGCCGCAACCTCGTGCAGGTCGACTTTCCGGGCGATGTCGCCATGGTGGGAAAGCGCGCCTTCCAACACTGCACCTCGCTGCGCGAGATAACGTTCGCCGACACGCTGGGCCGCATCGACGATGCCACGTTCCAAGGCGCGACTTCGCTTTCCCGCGTCGTAGCGCCCGGGGTGACCGAAATCAACCGTTACGCCTTCCAGCGCTGCACCTCGCTTGTCGATGTGCAATTTGGAGCCTTGGAGACGATCGGGCGTCGCGCGTTCGCGAGCTGTACCGAACTTGAGCGGATTGAGCTGCCCAGCACGTTGAAGGTGATCGGGGAGGAGACCTTCTCGGGATGCCAGGCGCTTCGCGAGATCGCGATTCCTGAGAGCGTGGAGGAAATCGAACCGCGGGCGTTTCGCGGATGCACCAGCCTCGATGCGGCCTTGATTCCCGAGAGCATCGTGCAGCGGTTCCCCGAGGCGTTCACGCAGGAGGTGGCGGCCCGGGCGGGCGTCGTGCTGAAGACCGAGCGCACAAGGCTCTCGGCTGCGTTCCAGGAAGCGCACGAGGCGGATCGGGCGGAGCTCATGGCCGATGGCAAGCGCCTGTGCGCCGAGGAAGACGAGCTGCGCAAACAGCTCGCTGGCTTGGGTATGTTCGCGCGTGCGGAGAAGGAGCGGATCCAGGCGCGGCTCGACGAGGTGGAAGGCCAGCTTGCGGAGGTGCGCGATTTGATCGACGCGCTTGACAACCCGACCGACGAGGAGCTGCTCGCGATGCTGTAGCGCGCAGGGGCGGCGCGCGGCCCTCGGGGTGCGTGTGCGCCCACACGCCCCGAGCCCGGCGTTCGCGAGCCCGGCGTTCAAGATCGTCCGTGTCCGCTAGCCCGGCGTGCGGGTGCTCGGACGCGATGGCCTGCGCGGGCTCGCGGGATGCTGCTCTTGTGCTCCTAAACCCTTCTTTCTCGAAATCGACTCATCGTGGACAAAAAAGGCCGATATGTGAGGAGTAGTATAAGGCAAACTTCCTTTCGATAATTCGGACCTGGGAAAACGCTGACATAAGCGCGAGCGAGCAATCGCTACCGACTTCGAGGACTCACATATCGGCATTATTTGTCCCTCGCACCTCGATTTTCGAAAAGAAGGGTGGCCGGCGGTTCCGGCGATGGCCCTTGATGCATCACAAATCGGGATGCGATTAAAAAGTGTGTCCGAAGGGCGTTGACGCAGGCCAGCGCACATTTTTTGTTGCACCATTCAGCAAGAAGGCCCGCTTAGACGGGCCTTCTTGCATGCTACGACACGCCCGCGGCAATAGGGCGAGATGTTTACTTTCTCTTGTTGGAGAGGCGAATGGCTGCGGCAAGTGCGCGCACGAGCAGGCTTGGCTTGTGCGGCGGTTGCTCGATGTGGGGCAAGATCGCCGTGGTCGTCACTTCCTCGGCGGGCTCGATGGCATCGGGCTCGAGCGCTGGCTCGCTGGTGCCGGCCGCGTCAGCGGAAGGAGAGCCGCTAGCCGCGTCAGCGGGAGTGGCACTGCTCGTTGCGCTCATCGTCTCTGGAGGAACCGTGGCAGTCTCCGAGGTCGCGGGAGTTGCCGTGCCCGCACTCGGCGCCACGTTCGTTGCGCCTTCGACCGCCTCGCGCTTCTCCACCTCGCGCTCGACTTCCACCTCGGTGCTCATGCGCGCCTTAAGCCGAGCCTCGTCCATGAAGTGCGCCTGCGAGTCGAATCGAATCGTCTTGCCCTCGGGGCTGACCTGAGCGAAGAACCCAAGCGGCGTGTAGCGGCGGTTGGGAAGCAGCTCGCGCAGCTTCGCTGTGTCGGAAAGCGAGACGTCGATGTAGGACAAAATGCGTTCGCGCAGCTTCTCGTCGAGCACGGGCCAGGCGATTTCCACACGCTTGTCCATGTTGCGCGTCATGAGGTCGGCGCTCGCCAGGTAGACCTTCATGTTCGCGCGCGGGCCGAACCCGTAGATGCGGCTATGCTCGAGCATGCGTCCCACGATCGAGACGACGCGCACGTTCTCGGTGTAGCCTTCCACGCCTGGGACCAGGCATGATATCCCGCGAACGAGCATGACGGTCTTCACGCCTGCCTGCGATGCCTCGGCGATCTTGTCGATGATCTCCTTGTCGGTGACCGAGTTCGTCTTGAAGAACAGCCCACACGGTTCGCCTCGACGAGCAAGCTCGATCTGGTGGTCGATGTTCTTTAGAATGAGCGGCTTCACCTGCAGGGGCGCCACCCACAGCACGCCGTAGTTGTCCGACACGTTCTCGAGCGCCATGTTGCGGAAGAACTCCGTCGCATCGCGGCCGATCGTGGGGCTCGTTGTGATGAGCGACAGGTCGGTGTAGAGCTTCGCCGTCTTCTCGTTGTAATTGCCCGTGCCGAGCTGCGTGATGTGCTGGATCCCGTCGTCGGTCTGGCGGGTGATGCAGCAGATCTTGCTGTGCACCTTGTAGTCGCGGAAACCGTAGATGACGTTGCATCCAGCCTGCTCAAAGCGCTGCGACCACTCGATGTTGTTGCTCTCGTCGAAGCGGGCGCGCAGTTCGAACAGCGCGGTGACCTCCTTGCCGTTCTCGGCGGCGTCGATGAGCGCCTCGGCGAGATGCGACTGGCTGGCCAGGCGGTAGAGCGTGATCTTAATCGAGATGACGCGCGGGTCGCGCGACGCCTCGCGCAGAAGCTGCACGAACGGGTCCATGCTCTCGTAGGGGTAGGAGAGCAGCACGTCGCCGCCTGCCGTGACCTGCTCCATGATGGGGCGCTTGCGGTCGAGGCACGCCGGCCACTGCGGCGTGAACGGCGGATACATGAGTGCCGCGCACTGCTTTTCGGAAAGATGCGATGCCAAACCCCAGGTGAAGCTCAAATCAAGCGGCACTGACGTCGTGAACACCTGGTGCTTCTTCAGGTTCAGGCGATCGAGCAGCAGCGGCTCGAGGGTATCGGAGAGCTCGCGCTCGCTCTCGAGACGCACGGGGGCTAAGCGCGCGCGCTTCTTCAGGATGCGCTTCATGTGCTCGCGGTAGTCCTCGTCGTTCTCGTCGGTGGATTCCGTCGCGTCGATGTCGGCGTTGCGTGTGACGCAGATGACGTTGGTGTGCTTCACGGTGTACATGGAAAACACCTGCTCGGCGACCATTTCCACCACATGCTCAAGCAGGATGAACGAAAAGCCATCGCCCGGCAGCTTCACGACGCGCGCGCACTGTCGCGGCAGGGGGATGAGCCCGAGCATGGTTCCCTCGGCGCCGACGTTCTGCGAAAGGGAGGCGCTCTTCGCAGGCTCCTTCGCTGGCTTGCCCTTGCTCTTCTTGCCTTTCTTGCCCTTCTTCTTCTGCTCGCTTTTTGCCTGCTCCTGGGCGTTGTCGGCTTCCTCATCGAGGCGCACGACGATGTAGAGCGCGCCGTTTTCGAGGTGCGGGAAGGGGTGGCGGGCATTGATGATCTGCGGGGAGAGGAACGGCGTCACGTTGGCCTCGGCGTATTCCGCCAGGTAGGCGCGCTGCTCGTCGGTGAGCTCGTCGGGGCGAACGTGCGTGACCCCCACCTTGCTCAGCAGCAGGCGAACCTGCTCGAAAGTGCACTCGTAGGCGGGGTAGAGCTCATGACAGCGCAGATAGATGGCGCGAAGCTGCTCGGAGGGCGTCATGTTGGACTTGGAATCGACGATATGCTTCTTCACGAGCGACAGGTCGGTCAGGCTGCCGACGCGCACCATGAAGAATTCCTGCAGGTTGCTCCAGAAGATGGAGATGAAGTTCAGGCGTTGCAGAAGCGGGACCGACTCGTCGGCGCCCTGCTCGAGCACGCGTTCGTTGAAGTCGAGCCACGACAGCTCGCGGTTCTGCAGATAGGGTGCGGGATTGCCAGCTGCGGGAATGACCTGGTCTGATGAAGTGGGATTGTCGTTGGCCATGCAGAGCCTCCTTGATGTGCATGATGACACGTTCTTCGCGCTACCTTCCATGATAACGCGCTGCGGGATGATGAGGTGAAAGCGTTACTGAGCCTTGACCCTTGAGCAAGGCGTATTGCCCAGCATGCGCTCGATGAGATAGCCTTCGCGCACGCCGCGTTTGCATATCTGCAGCTCGCGGGCGCCAAGCTCTCGCATGAGCGTGCTGAGGATGACGCAACCCGGCCCGACCGTGTGGATGCGCTCGGGAACGGCGCGCGCTGCAAGGTGGGCGAATTTCGACGGGTTGCTCTCCAGCAGATCGAGCAGCGCGTCGAAGTGCGCGGGCGTGAGGGCTCTCGGCCGGCAGGGCTCGCCGGTCATCTGGGCGTAGAACTTTGCGGCGGCACGGGCGCTTCCCCCGACGCCAAAGAGCGTTTCGGCGCGATATTTCTGCAAGTCAATGGGAGTTTCCGCGACGCGTTCGAGGAACGCGTGCTCGATTGCTTCGACCTCGCTCGCCTGGGGCATGACAAACTCCACGTATCCGGCGTAAGAGGAAAGCGAGCCCTGCCCGATGCTTACGTCGTCGAAGTCACGCCCTTTCTCGACGCGGATGAGCTCGGTCGATCCGCCGCCCAAATCGACCACGGTGCCCTTCTCAATCGTGCGATCGCATGAGGCCCCGGTGAAGCTGAGATGCGCCTCGTCGCGAGCGGAAAGCAAGTTCACGGGAGCGCCGATGGCCTTTTCGATCGCGCTGATGGCCTCGCGGGAGTTCGTGCAGTTGCGCAGCACGGCGGTGGCGAAGATGTCGGTGCGCACGCAGTTGAAGTAACGCGCGCGCTTCAGGTGCCCGGAGAGCACGTCGACTGCGCGGGCGATGCCTTCCAGGGTGAATTCGCCCGCATCAACGTAGGCCGAAAGCCCCGCCATCACCTTGTCGTTGATGATGCTTCTGAAGTCCTTGCAGGTGATGGGCTTCTTTTTACTTATGCCGTCCTTCACGTCGAAGATGACGAGGCGCACAGAGTTCGACCCCAGGTCGATCACGCCGTAATTTGCCATAGTGCTATCCGTTTCCTGTTAAGCTCGGTTTTCCTCCATCCTAGCGTAGCGCTTCGAGCAATGGGGAAATCTTTACGCGTCCTTTACGCTCGCTCTGCTTGGACTTCGTATTCGGGGGCCAAATGGCAGGTTCGCGCGGGCGGCTTGTCGGCCGTCTGCGCCGCAAGGTTGAAGTGAGCTGTGACACCATGCGGCGATTGTGGGAAAATACGCAGCGAGAAAAGATAGCGATGCATGTTTAGAGGTAGATTTCCATGTCAGCTCAGTTCAACATTCGCCGTGCGTCGAGTCGCATGGTATCGGTGCTCCAGCGTGAACTTGACCTGCCCCGTTTCGTCGCGGCAACGCTTGTCGGCCGCGGAATCGACACCCCGAAGGCGGCGCGCGCGTTCCTGTTTCCCTCGTTCAAGCACGATTGGCTCGACCCCTACCTGATTCCCGGGCTCGGCGACGTCGTCGACGCGCTCGAGGACGCCGTGCGGAAGGGCCATCGCATCCTCGTGTTCGGAGACTTCGACCTGGACGGCATATCCGCGACGACGGTTCTCACCCGTGGCCTGCGGGAACTCGGGGCCGACACGGTGCCGTTCATCCCGAAGCGCTTCGAGGAGGGCTACGGCATCACGGCCGCGGCGCTCGAGCGCGTGAAGACCTACGGCCCCGACTTCCTCGTGACGGTCGACTGCGGCATCGCCTGCAAGGCCGAGGTGAAGCTCGTGCAGGCGGCCGGAATCGACGTCGCAATCACCGACCACCACGAGCCTACGGACCTGGTCCCCGAAGGCGTACCCGTCGCCGACCCGAAGATCGATGCCACGTGCCAAAGCTGCGTGCTCGCCGGTGCGGGCGTGGCGCTGAAGCTCGTGCAGGCGCTCGGTGCTCGCTTCGGCAAGCCCTACCTCTGGCGCGATTTCGTCGACTTCGCGACGCTCGGCACGGTGGCCGACCTCATGCCGATGCTTGGCGAGAACCGCCCGCTCGTGATCGAGGGCATCAAGATGATGAACAAGGCGCCGCGCCCGTGCGTCGCTGCGCTGCTCGAAACCTCGGGGGCGGTCGGCAAGCCCCTCACCAGCACGAACCTCAGCTTCTCTCTCATTCCGCGCCTCAACGCCGCAGGGCGCATGGGCAACGCCGACCTGGCGCTCAACCTGCTCATGTCCGACGACTTCGACGAGGCGTACCGCTTGGCGACCGAGCTCGAAGGGCTCAACGACCAGCGCCGCGCGATCGAGGCGGAGCTCTCCGAGATCGCGAAGGTCCAGGCTGCGGAAATCTACCACGGTCAGCGCGCGCTCGTCGTTGCGGGCGAGGGGTGGCACGAGGGCGTGAAGGGCATCGTCGCGAGCCGCCTAGTCGGCATCTACGGCGTGCCGTGCATCCTTTTGACCATCGACGGCGACGAGGCGCGCGGCTCGGGCCGAAGCGTGGGGCGCGTGAACCTGTTCGCCGCGGTCGAATCGACGTCTGACCTGCTTGTTCGCTTCGGCGGACACGAGGCGGCGGTGGGCATCACGCTCAAAACCAAGGACATCCCCGCGTTTTCGAAGGCGCTCTGCGACTACCTCGACAAGCTGCCCGAAGACGACTTCCACCCGCTCATCGAGATCGACACGTGCATCAACCTCGATGAGCTCACGCTCGAAACGGTGGGCGCACTGAAGCAAGTCGCCCCCTTCGGTCAGGAGAACCCGACGCCGTGCTTCCTCGCGCGCGACGTGCTGCTCACCCATTGCCGCGCGGTCGGCGCCGAGAAGAACCACTTCTCGTGCACGCTCACGAACGGCCGCACATCGATTTCGGGCATCATGTTCCACTGCACCGACATCGACATGCTCATGACGACCGACAGCGTGGTGAACGCGGCGTTCCAGGTGGAAATCGACACCTGGCGCGGGCGCAAGTCGGTGAAGGCAATGCTTCAGTCCATCACGCCTGCTCGCACGTGCCCTGCGCTCGAGGCGTGCCTCGAGCCGGAGAACCTGTCGTTCGCGGCCGACCTGTACGCCACGAGCGACGCGGAGCTTTGCGAGGACTGCTGCGAGAGTCCCGAGGACATCGAGGCATACGAGGCGGAGCGCGAGAAGAACCGCGCGCTATGGGAACAGAAGGCGCAAAGCGACCCCGACGCGCTCGAGAACGCGGTGGTGCGGGCGATTATCGGCGACCGCGAGCTGCACAAATCGCAGCGTGTGGTGCTCTCGAGCCTTCGAGCGGGGAACTCCGTGCTTGCCGTCATGGCGACGGGGCGCGGCAAGTCGCTCACCTTCCAAGTGCATGCGGCATGCGAGGCGCTCGCGCACCATACGGCGAGCCTGTTCGTCTACCCGCTGCGTGCGCTCATCGCTGACCAGGCGTTTCATATCAACGAGGCGCTCGCGCCCTTCGGAATCAACGCGTGCACGCTTACGGGGGAAAGCGCGCCCGACGAGCGCCGCCAGGTTTTTGCGGGCTTGAGGGATGGCTCGGTCGACATCGTGCTCACGACGCCGGAGTTCCTTGTATGCCACGCCCCCGAGTTCGCGGCTACCGACCGCATCGGCTTCGTCGTGGTTGACGAGGCTCACCACATCGGCCTTTCGCGCGCGGGCCATCGCCCCGCATATGCGCAGCTCGGAAGCACTATCGCGCAGATGGGCAACCCGGTTGTGCTCGCGCTTACGGCAACCTCGGACGAGGCTGTCACCAGCGACATCGACCGTGTGCTCCCCGTGGCGGGGCACGTGGTGGACGACACCATGCGCACGAACCTTCACGTGGTCGACCAGCGCAACCTGCGCAATCGCGGCGACTACCTGGCGACGCTCGTCGCGCAGGGAGAGAAGAGCGTCATCTACGTGTCCTCGCGCGAGCAATCGGTGGCGCTCGCCCGCAACCTGCGCAAACGCGTGCCGCAGATGGCGCCGCTCATCGGTTTCTACAACGCGGGCCTTTCGCGCGCCGAGCGCACGCGCGTCGAGGAACTGTTCCGCACGGGCGCGATCGCGGTGCTCGTCGCCACGTCGGCGTTCGGCGAGGGCGTGGACATTCCCGACATCCGCAACGTCGTGCTCTTCCAGCTGCCGTACAACGAGATCGAGTTCAACCAGATGAGCGGCCGTGCGGGGCGCGACGGCAAGGACGCACGCGTGCATCTGCTGTTCGGGCGCTCGGATGTGAAGCACAACGACCGCATCTTGCAGGACATGACGCCCGACCATGACGTGCTTGCCGAGGTGTACCGCACGCTTCGCACGTGGCAGCGCAAGACGCCCGGCGAGTTCTTCGAGATGGCCGATGGCGAACTCGCGCGCATCGTGAGCGGTGCGGGCTGCGAGATCACGGCGGCGTCGGCGGCGTGTGGCATTGCGGTCTTCCGCGAACTGGGGCTTATCGAGACGCATGTGGCCTACGCGTCGGGCGAGGGTGCGCGCATGGTGCGTGTGAAGGAAGGCGCCGGGCGCGTGGAGCTGACCGACAGCGTGCGCTATCGCGAGGGATTAGGCGAGCGCGACATCTTCAAGGCCTTCTACGAGTGGGTGATCGACTGCGATTGCGCGCGCCTCGAGCAGCGTGTGTCCGGCCCCATCACCCCGCAGATGAAGCCGCTGCATCTGCGGTAGGGGAAGGTGACCTGTGACGGGCGATGGCGAATGGCGGTGCGCCATTGGGGCTGGTGCGAGGAAGGCAGCGGTAGCTCTCGCCTGCGATTTCGCCTTTGCTAGGCGTGGAACTTTCGGCCTCGCGCGCTAGCCGGCGAACCCAGCGTCCCGGTAGATTCCCTTCGCCTCGTCGACCCCCGCGTCGATTATCGGGTCGACCTCCGAGAGCTCGGACTCCACCTCGTCATCGGAGAGCCCCGTGCCCTCCAGGTAGCCGCGCAGGACCACGTCGCGGATGACATGGCGGCTGCGGTCTATCATCAGCACGGGGTCGGCCCCGTTGAGCCCGAAGACCCATTCGGCGTAGTCGCCTTGGCTGATCTCCCCCACAAAAGCGCTGCCCCCGTTTTCCTCGTCTCCCGACGGGCCGTTCACGCCGTCGAGCCAGAGGGCCTTCGAATCGACGTCGTAGACCCAGGTGGCGCTATATCTATCAAAGGAGGCCGGATTGCTTCCCGGGGGATATCCCCCGAGCCCCTCCTGTGAGAAGTCCATCCAGAGCACGACGCACCTCTGTGGGTACTTCTCCGAGTGCCCCGTCTCGCCCCCGTCCTCGATGTACCACGACAAGGACTCCACCCTGCCGTCGCTTACGGTGCGCCCGTCCTGGTAGCCGAACAGGTAGACGTAGTTGTTGTAGAACGGCGCGAGCGCGTCCTTCCCCTGGTACCCATACAGGGAGTACGCCCCCTCGATGCAGATACGGGGCCTGTCGTTTCTGTACGCGCTCAGGGCCGACGCCAGGACGGTCGGGCTGAGGTGGCCTTGCTCCCACAGGGCGTCGCAGGAACGCGAGTCGAGCGTGCTGTAGTACAGCTCGTCGAGGGCGTTGTCTGCCCGCGTCGCGGCGTAGGCCCTGCTCAGGAGGAGCCACGCGAGCACTGCGAGCAGCACCGCCACGACGAAGTTGCGCATGCGCCGCAGCGTCCTTGCGGGGTCGTACTCCCTCTCCCTCTTTCCCATGGCCTACCCCCTCCTAGGGCTCGCTTACCTCTCCGGCAAGTATCCTGTAGAAGCGGTACGTGTCGGGTGTAGCCTTCTTAATTCCAATCATATTTAGCGAATGGTTTGACAGTAAATCCAGGGGCCAGTTCGATGTTAAAAATCCCGAGAAAAGAATATTCCTAACAAAGAATATCCATGCTAACCTATCGCTGATAACGGTGCCTTACGTTCAAAGCGCCGTTATGTTTCGTACTTTCCCTATGAACTGGGTGCGTACATCTTTTTCGTACGATGACTTAAATGGCCTTTCGGCACGATATTAGGAGGCGCATAGAAATGAACATTCGAACGAAGCAGGGTTTGCGTCTTTCCGTCCTGGCCGCCTTTTCGTCCGTCGCTCTTGTGTGTGCTGCGGCGTTGTCGGGGTGCGGGTCTCAGCCACCGCAAGGCGCTTCCTCTGCCGAGGTTCCTCATTCCCAGAATGACGTGCTGCAATCGAAGGAAGCCGTTCTTCATGTAAGCGCTTCAAGCACAGAGTGCACCTTTGAATCGTTGCGCGATGACTCGGATCTCGTTGCTTCGGGCCGCTATCTGGGGAAATCGGACCCCTTCCTCGTGATTCCCGTTGTCGGGGGCATAGATTCAGCGATGTACTATACGGACTATTATTTCGCGGTCGAGGATGTTTTCAAAGGCGACGTCTTGGTCGATGATTCCGCGTCGTCGCGCGGGGATTCCGTCATATCTGTTCGCATGAAGGGCGGCGTAGGCGACCGGGTTGCCGTCGTGAACGATAATGCTCCAGAATTAGAGGAAGGCGCCGACTACCTGCTTTTTCTCTACCGGGTCCTCGACGGGCTCGATGGGAATACGGAGGGGAATCACTACTATTCTTTTGGCGACAAGTTGGGCATTTGGGAAAAGGGCGCTTCGGGGGCCTTTTCCAATAGCGAGATTGGGAGCGTTGATTCTTCATCGCTTGCCGTTATGCCTGTAAGCGACGCGGTTCCGGCATCTGAGCAAAATCTTCAATCGGAAGATGCGATGATAGAGGATGTTCGAAACCTCTTTGCAGCTGGGAAGATAGATGAAAAGATGCTCAACGCATATGAAGAGCTCTACAACGCCTCGCGCAACGGTTTCGCCACCATCGCGACCGACGACGAGGTTGCTGCGTTCGAGGAGGAAATGGTCGCATCGTCGACGGCGCACTCTCAAAGCTCCTGATGCCTTGATGCGTGCGTTTGCGTAAGCGTCTCTTTTCCCTTTGACGAATCGAGTAGAATGAAATCACTACGATTTAGTTTCAAGGGAAAGGAGGACTGACATGAGCACCAACGGCCGCAACGGCGGCGATGACGAGATAATGCTCGGCGAGTCGCTCAAGTCGTCTTCCGAAAAGCAGACGGTTGATGATGTCATGCTCGGGCGCGCGTACACGCCCGAGAAATCGTTTTCGGTGGCGCCTCGTCCCACCGAGGTGGGGGAGCTTCACTCGACGGAAACCCCGGAAGAGCGCTTCGTCGAGCTGCAGCGCCTGACTGACGGCTACCTGACCGACGACGAGCGCGACATGCTCGAGCGCGCGTTCCGCTTCGCCGACGCGGCGCACAAGGGCGTCACGCGCAAATCGGGCGAGCCCTATATCATCCATCCGGTCGAGGTCGCCATCATCCTGGCGGACTTGCGCATGGACGGCGAGACGCTGTGCGCCGCGCTACTTCACGACACGATCGAGGACACCGACGTTACCTACCAGGACGTGGCCAGCGAGTTCAACGAGAACGTGGCCGCGCTCGTCGACGGCGTCACCAAGATCACGCGCATCGAGGTGGAAAGCCTGTCGGACAAGCAGGCGGCCACCATCCGCAAGATGTTCGTCGCCATGAGCAAAGACATCCGCGTTATCGTGATCAAGCTGGCCGACCGCCTGCACAACATGCGCACGCTCTCGGCGCTCAAGGAAGACCGCCGCATCTTCAAGGCGCGCGAAACGCTCGAAATCTACGCCCCCATCGCGCACCGCCTGGGCATCAACTCGGTGAAGTGGGAGCTTGAGGACCTTTCCTTCTACTACCTCGAGCCTAACAAGTACAAGCAGGTCAGCCGCATGGTTACCGAGTCGCGCGCCGAGCGCGAGCAGTACCTGGGCGAAGTGATCGACACGCTGCACGACGAGATGAAGAAGGTCAACATCGTCTGTCAGATCATGGGCCGCCCGAAGCATTTGTACTCCATCTACCAGAAGATGGTGAACAAGGGCAAAGGCTTCTCCGAGATCTACGACCTCATCGCCGTGCGCATCATCGTGAAGTCGGTGAAGGATTGCTATTCGGCGTTAGGCGCGGTGCACACGCTGTGGCACCCGATGCCCGGGCGATTCAAAGACTACATTGCCATGCCGAAGTTCAACATGTACCAAAGCCTGCACACCACGGTCATCGGTCCTGCTGGCAGGCCGCTTGAGGTGCAGATTCGCACCGAGGAGATGCATCGCCAAAGCGAATACGGCGTGGCGGCGCACTGGCGTTACAAGGAGAAGGGCGAGAAGGCCGACGCCGCGCTCGACCAGCAGCTGGCATGGCTGCGTCAGATGGTCGACTGGCAGGACGAGACGCAGGATTCGCGTGAGTTCCTGAAGGACCTAAAGGTCGACCTAGCGCCGACCGAGGTGTTCGTGTTCACTCCGAAAGGCGAGGTCATGAGCTTGCGGGCGGGCTCCACGCCGGTCGATTTCGCCTACGCCATCCACACCGAGGTGGGCAACCATTGCGTGGGCGCGAAGGTGAACGGCGCCATCGTCCCGCTGACCTACGAGCTGCAGCTGGGCGACCGCGTGGAGATTCTCACGCAGAAGAGCGCCACGCCCTCGCGCGACTGGCTGAACATCGTGAAGACGCCCTCGGCGCGCAACAAGATTCGCGGGTTCTTCAGCAAGGCGAGCCGCTCGGACGATTTGCAGATAGGCCGCGACCGCCTGACACGTGAGATGAAGAAGCACGGCATCGGCATCTCGAGCGCCAACTCGATGCGCGCAATCAAGACGATTTCCGAGCACATGGGTTACAAAAGCCCTGATGACATGCTTGTGAACATCGGCACGGGGAAGGAAAGCCCGCAGCATGTGGGCAATCGCCTGTTAAAGCTGCTCGTCGACGACGGGAACGAGGAATCGCGGGCCGGCGCGCTCGGACAATCCGAGACGAGCCCCGGCGTCATGCCTCCCATGATCACGAGCGTCGTCTCGCCGAAGCGCCGCGAAGCGCACAGCTCGAACGGCATCGTCGTGAAGGGCGTCGACGATGTGCTCGTGCGCTTGTCGCGTTGCTGCAACCCAGTGCCGGGCGACAAGATCTTGGGCTTCGTGACGCGCGGTCGCGGCGTGTCGGTGCATCGCGCCGATTGCCCGAACGCCGAGGAGCTCATGAAGCACCCCGAGCGCATCATCGAGGTGGAGTGGGAGAAATCTGCGCCGTCGAGCACGTCCTACAAGGTGGAGATCTACATCGAGGCGATCGACCGCTTGAACCTGTTGCGCGACGTCACGGTGGTCCTCTCCGACATGGGCGCGAACGTGCTGTCCTGCAACACTATCTCGCACCGCGACGGCATGGTCGAGATGCGCTTTTTGTTCCAGGTGTCGGATATCTCGCTCATCGACGCGGTGCAGCGCAAACTGCTCGGGCTCGAGGGCGTGTTCGACGCCCATCGCATGCTTCCCGGGCAAGGGGGAAAGAAGAAGTAACGATCGTTCGTCTGCGGCCGCGGCGGGTACATTCCGCGCTGGGGTCAGCAGGCGGACCGCTCTTATCGAAAGGTTGTGGCAATGTCTCTTCGAGTGGTGAAAAATACGTGCGTTGACGTGTGCTTTCTCGTGCAGGGAATGCTCGAGAACAACGTGTACTTCATTTCGGATGGCGAGGCGACGATGGTGGTCGACCCGTCGTCGGACGCGGAGGAGATTATGCGAGCGCTCGACGGGCGCGAGCTTGACGCGATCGTGCTGACGCACTGCCACTCCGATCACGTGGGCGCAGCAGCCGACTTGCGCCGTCTGACGGGCGCGACGGTGATCGCGTCGAAGATCGATGCTCCCGAGATTTGCGGGGAGAAGCCCATCTCCCGCGACAATTGGAAGTTCGAGACCTGCCCGATCGATTTCCGCGCCGAGGACGGCGATGTCGTGGAGATCGGCAATATGGCGTGGAAAGTGATGCTAACCCCTGGTCACACCAAGGGTGGCATGTGCTGGTACCTCGTGCCGCAGTTCGGCAACCACGAGGACGGCACACCTGTCCTTATTTCGGGCGACACGCTGTTCGAAGGGTCTGTGGGGCGCACCGATTTCGAGGGCGGAAGCATGAAGGAGATGCGCGCATCGCTTCGCAAGCTGGCGTTTCTGCCCGACGAGACGATTGTCCTTCCCGGGCATGGCAGGCAGACCACCATCGGTGCCGAGCGGAGCCGCACCTTCGCGCAGTGGGCGTAAGAGTCTGCTGATTGCGCCGCTGCGGGGCTTTCTGATGTCGTCTGCGGCAATTCGGGCTAATAGCGTTGAGAACTAAGTAAAGAACACGTTAAACTCTGGGCGTTTGAGCGTCAGCGCGACCCTTCCCAAGGCTCGCGTTCTTCCGGTCAATTCGCTTAGCGAAAAGGAGTCGATGAATGGGCAAGAGGCACCATAAGTACGACTATTTCAGCGCGTTCGAGGACCTCTCGGAGCTTGCGGTCGATGAGGCCGACCTGCTCATCAAGGCCATCGAGGAATTCACCACGGCCGATGCGCTCAAGGAAACGATGGAGAAGGCGCACGCCATCGAGCACAAAGGCGACGACATCAACCACGACATCTTCCGCAACGTGGCGACCGATTTCATCACGCCGATCGACCGCGAGGACATCATCGGCCTCGCCCAGGCGCTCGACACGATCATCGACGAGCTTGAAGAGGTCATCCAGCGCTTCTACATGTACGACGTGCATTTCATGCACAAGGATGCGCTCGAGTTCGCGCAGCTGCTGAAGAAGGAATGCAAGGCGCTCAACAAAGCCATGGAGGACTTCCGCAACTTCAAGAAGTCCAAGAAGTTCAAGTCGCTCATCATCGAGGTGAACACCTACGAGGAGGAGGCCGACCAGCTGTTGATGCACGTCATCCGCGATTTGCACACCACCGATTGCGAGAACACCATGCGCGTGATGGTGTGGTCGCGCATCTTCGAGCACATGGAGAACTGCGCGGACGCGACCGAGCACGCCGCCGACTGCATGAGCACCATCCTGTTGAAGAACGTGTAACGCGCAGATAGAGCGCGCAGCGTGACGACGGCTCGCCAGGCGCAGGAAATATCGAAAGCGAACGGGGCCTCATCAGGAAATGATGAGGCCCCGATTTTTCGAGAAGGCAGATTGTCGCACTCGTGCCCTTACTCCACCGCGAGCAGCTTCGCCTCGACGGGCTCGCCGGAGAAGTTGAGGTCGCGCGTGATAGCGCGCGCCGCCTCCGCATCGAAGCTGTCGGCGTCGAACAGCGCGCTCACCTCGTCGAAGCGCCGCTGCGCCTTCTCGTAGCGATCCCAGAAGCTGTCGGTCGACTTCTCGTGCGTGAAGGGGTTCTCCCAGACGGTGTGCTCGCGATTGTCGTACGCGCACGTCTCCGCCAGGATCGCGCGGTGGCTCATCGCGCGGTAGAACGAGTACGGGCGCACCAGCTCCTCGATGCGTGCGATGGCCTCGCGCTTCACGCCGGAGCCCGAATGGAAGAGGCGCTGCACCAGGCGGAAGCAGTGCACCGCGTCGCCGAACGCGTTGCGCGGGATGATCTTGCCGAATACGGAGAACGCCATGTTCGCGTACATGTGCGAAACGATGCGCAGCATGCGATCGGAGCCCTTGAGGATGTTCACCGCCGGGTTGAACGTTGCCACCGTTTCGCCGCGTTTCACCGTGAGCACCATCTCGTCGTACTCGCTCTCGATAACCGCGTGCACCTCGCTGCCGTCCGCGCGCGAAAGGCCCGGCTCGCCCGCATCGCACAGCTGGAACTCGTGGAAGTACACGAGCGGGTGCATGGTCGAGTCGAGCACGTAGTGGCCCAGGAACCCGAGCGCATAGGCGCGCCCGACGGAGCGGTCTGTCTCGTCGAGTGCGTCGATCGCTCGCTTGAAGGCGACGAGAATCTCGTTCGGCTTCTCCTTGTGCATGATGTTCCCGAGCCGATGGACCGACGAGAGCAGGGGATTGGCAACGGAATAGAACAGCGGGTCAGGCCCTTGGTTTCCCAAGAGGAAGGCCTCGGCCTCGTCCTTCGTTCCACCGATGGAGGAGAAATGACGCGCGTAGGCGTCCTGTCCGAACGTGTCGTGCGTGATGATTGCCGGCATAGTCTGAACTCCATCCTTTGAGCCCCTGACGGGAATTTTACTGTCGCTAAGTAAAGCATCATATACAATGATGAGCGGCTTGTTAACGTCCCCCATGCGTCTTTGCGTACGTTTTACATAGGCCGCCATGACGCGTGAGCAGGGATTTTCCGAACTTTGAGTGAAAGGCGTTGTGGTGTCGCGCACCCATATGACGAAACCCGAGCGCAGCTGGGTCCTCTACGACGTGGGCAATTCCGCCTACGTGCTTCTTGCATCGACGCTTATCCCCATCTATTTCTCAGCGATTGCCGACCCGAACTCTTCTGCGGTTGTGGCCTGGGGCTACGCCTCGACGGTGGCTTCGCTTGTGCTGGCGTTGCTCATGCCGTTTCTTGGCAGCCTCGCCGATCTGAAGGGCAACAAGAAGAAGTTTCTCGCCGGCACTATCGGCACGGGCGCGGTGACGCTCGCCGTGATGGGCATTCCCTCCGATGCGATGGTGTTTCTCGTGATCTACGTGGTGTCGTCGGTCATGCTGAACGCGTCGCTCGTGTTCTACGACGCCTTCCTTGTGGACGCCGCATCGAGCGAAGAGCGCTACGACGAAGTGTCGTCGCAGGGGTACGCCTGGGGATACATCGGGTCGTGCGTGCCGTTCATCATCTGTTTGGTGCTCGTGCTGTTCGGCGAGAACTTCGGGATCGGGCAGCTTGACGGCATCCGCATCTCGTTCGTCATCACGGCGGTGTGGTGGCTCGCGTTCAGCGTTCCCATCTGGCGCGACGTGCACCAGACGCACTACAAGCCGCGCGAGGAGCATCTGTTCAAGAACACGATTGCGGGCCTTGTGGGAACGTGCAAGAAGATTTTCCACGACCGCAGGCTCATGATGTTCATGCTGGCGTTTTTCTTCTACATCGACGGTGTGCACACGATCATCGCGATGTCTACGAGCTACGGCACCGACTTGGGCATCAGCTCGACGAACCTCGTGCTGGCGCTTTTAGTCACGCAGTTCGTGGCATTCCCCTCGGCGATTGCCTACGGGCGCCTTGCGGGGCGTTTCGGCACGAAGAAGATGCTGCTCATCGCCGTGTTCGCGTACTTTTTGATCACGCTGTTCGCGGCGTTCTTCCTGCGCAGCGCTGCCGAGTTCTGGGTGCTCGCGATTTGCGTCGGCCTGTTCCAAGGCGGCATCCAGGCGCTTTCGCGCAGCGAGTTCGGCAAGCTCATCCCCAAGGAGCACGCCAACGAATACTACGGCTTCTTTGATATCTTCGGCAAGTACGCGACCATCATGGGCACGCTGCTCGTGAGCGTGTTCACCCAGGTGACGGGCTCGAGCTCGATTGGTGTCCTTTCCGTGGCGGTGCTGTTCATCGTCGGCTTCGTGTTGCTTTTGAAGATGCCCGAAGGCACGGCGGCGGGAGAGTAGAAGTCGGGGCGCCGCTTGCGGGACGTGGTCGGTATGCGGCATGCGAGCCGCCGGGGCTCCGAGCGTACGCCGCCCTGCTCGCAGCTCGGGACCGTACGCTTCCCCCGCGCGACGTGCGGCTCGGTGTACTCGGCATGGAAAATCGCTCGCTCGTGTACGGCTCGGGAGTGTATCCCGAGCCGTTTGGTATAGTGGCGCAAAGGTTTCCCTTTCAAAAGAAAGATCGAGATGTCGTTAGTCGTATGCAAATTCGGGGGGACGTCGGTCGCGTCGCCCGAGCGTATCAAGATGGTCGCGAACAAGCTCATTGCCAAGAAGAAGGCGGGCGACGATGTGGTCGCCGTTGTCTCTGCGATGGGAAAAACGACCGATGAGCTGGTAGGACTTGCAAACGCGCTCAACACGAACCCTCCAGCGCGCGAGCTTGACCGTCTCCTCTCGACCGGCGAGCAGGTGTCGATGACGCTTCTGGCCATGGCACTCGAGGCGCAGGGCTATCACGCCATGAGCTTCACGGGCCGCCAGGCGGGCATCCGCACGGACGGGACGCACAACAAGGCGAAGATCGTCAGCGTGCGATCCGACCGCATCATGGAGACGGTCGACAAGGGCATCATCCCCGTGATCGCGGGCTTTCAGGGTATCGACGACAACGATGACATGACCACGCTCGGTCGCGGCGGTTCCGACACGACGGCAGTGGCTGTGGCCTGGGGAATCAATGCCGACGTGTGCGAGATCTATTCCGACGTCGAAGGCGTTTTCACCGCCGATCCGCGCGTGTGCCCGCGCGCTAAGAAGCTCGACCAGATTTCCTACGACGACATGCTCGAACTCGCTGGCGCGGGCGCCGGCGTGCTCCAGATGCGCGCCGTTGAGTTCGCCCGCAAATGGAACGTCGTCATCCATTCCCGTTCGGCGTTTTCCGACGCCGAGGGCACGTATATCAAGGAGGCTCCCGACATGGAGGAAGCGGTAATCACCGGCATTGCGCACGACACGTCCGAGGTCAAGGTTACGATTCGCGGCGTTCCCGATATGTCGGGCGTGGCGGCGAAGCTGTTCAGCGCGCTGGCATCCAACCAGGTCAGCGTCGACATGATCATCCAGAACGTGTCGGAGTCGGGCATCACCGACATCAGCTTCACCTGCCCGGGCGGCGATCTGCCGCGCGCCCGCGAGACCGTCGAGCGCATCGTGCCGACCATCAACGCGCGTACCTACATCGTTGACGAGGACATCGCGAAGGTGAGCCTGGTGGGCACGGGCATGAAGTCCTCGCCGGGCGTTGCCGCGAAGGCGTTCGAGACGCTGGGCCAAAACGACATCAACATTCTGGCTATCTCCACGAGCCCGATTCGCCTGTCCGTGGTGGTCGATGCTGCGCAGGCTGCCCAGGCGGTCCAGTGCCTGCACACCGCTTTCGGTCTGGATTCCGACAGCGTGTTCGTGGAAACCCAGCTTTCGGCGGAAGAAATCGCCGCCAAGATGAACAAGGGCAGATAGGGAGGTAAACATGGCTTGGACGAAGGTTATCCCTGCTCATCCGGTTGTCGCTGTTGCCGGTGCGACGGGCGCTGTGGGAAATGAGTTCCTGAAGGTCTTGCATGACCTGGACTTCCCTGCAAGCGAGGTGCGCGCGCTCGCGTCTGCGCGCTCGGCTGGCAAGAAGCTTCCCTTCGAGGGCTGCGGCGACGTTCCCGCAGGTGAGCTTACTGTGCAGGAAATGACCCCCGAGTCGTTCGAGGGCGTCGATATTGCGCTGTTCTCCGCAGGCTCCGACGTTTCCAAGGCGATGCGCGAGGCTGTGGTTGCTGCGGGCGCCGTCATGATCGATAACTCGAGCGCGTTCCGCATGGATGAGGATGTGCCCCTGGTGGTTCCCGAGGTGAACCCGGGCGACGTGTCGTGGCACTCGGGCGTCATCGCAAACCCGAACTGCTCGACCATCCAGATGGTCGTCGCCCTGAAACCTCTCTATGACCTGGCGAAAATCACCCGCGTTGTCGTTTCGACCTATCAGGCGGCAAGCGGCGCCGGCGCACCCGCCATGGCCGAGCTCTACGACCAGACGCGCGAGTTTCTGGGCGGCACGCCCGACGACGAGCTCACGGTGTCGGCGTTCCAGCACCGCATCGCCTTCAACTGCATCCCGCACATCGACAAGTTCCTCGACGACGACTCCACGAAGGAAGAGTGGAAGATGGTCGCCGAGACGAAGAAGATCATGGGCGATGCGGGCGTGAAGGTTGCCGCTACCTGCGTTCGCGTTCCCGTGCTGCGCTGCCACGGCGAGTCCGTGAACGTGGAGTTCGCCGCTGACGTGACGCCCGAGGCTGCCCGAGAGGCACTCGCTGCAGCGCCTGGCGTCACCGTGATGGACGATCCCGCGAACAACGTGTATCCGATGCCCGGCCTGCTCGCGGGCACGAACGACACCTACGTGGGGCGCATTCGCCGCGACGACACGGTCGATCACGGCCTTTCGATGTGGGTTGTTGCCGACCAGATTCGCAAGGGCGCAGCGCTTAATGCCGTGCAGATCGCGCAGCTTTTGCTTCCGAAGGATTAACGGTGGATTGTCCGGCCGAGCGTCGGGCCAGGATGGTATACTGAACGCGTGCAAGGTGGCTCGCCGCTGCTACGGCAGCTACCCCGGTTTCAAGTTTTTAGCTTGTGGGAGTAGCCGTTTCCCGTCTTAGCGGGGGCGGCTACTTCACTTTCTTAAGCGTAACGAAAGCTCGATAACCGCTATCACAACCAGACAGAATGTGAACAATTCCGTATAGGTAACCATGAGCAACCTCCTAATGGGATAGGGGGTAGCCCGCCACCTTGCACGAGTGTAGTGTATCATATAAAAACGAACTTGTGTTCGTGTGTTGAGTCTGTATAATGCCCCTATGATGAAAAAGCCGAAAAAGATACGCCTTGACGAACTCCTTGTTGAGCAGGGAGTTTTTCCTGATGCAGGCACGGTTTTGCGCGCTGTGCTCGCGCATGAGGTGAAGGTGGACGATGTGTACGTCACGAGTGCCGCGGTGAAGGTGGCGCCCGATGCGGAAATCATCGTGCGCGGGCGCAAGCAGTTCGTTTCGCGCGGAGGGCATAAGCTGCAGGGCGCGCTCGACGCGTTCGGACAGGACGTGCAGGGGCTGAACTGCATCGACGTCGGGTCGTCGACGGGCGGCTTCACCGATTGCCTTTTGCAGGCGGGCGCTGCGCATGTGGCCTGCGTCGACGTGAACTACGGTCAGCTCGCTTGGAAGATTCGCACCGACGAGCGCGTGAGCGTTTTCGAGCGCACGAATATCAAGCTTGCCGATCCGGGGGAATTGGGCGCGCCGTTCGACTTGATCGTGTGCGATGTGAGCTTCATCGGGCTTGCCGTGCTGGCTCCCGCTTTCGCGCGCTTGTCGCGCCCAGCGACCGAAGACGCTCCGGCGAGCGTGTTCTTAGGGCTGGTCAAGCCCCAGTTCGAGTCCCGCCACGACGAGACGGACCACGGCATCGTGCGTGACGAGGCCGTGCGCGCCCGCACGGTGGAAGAGGTCCGCTGTGCTCTTAAGAGCGAGGGCTTTGAGGTAACGGGCACCATCGAGTCGCCGATCAAAGGCGCGGAAGGGAATGTGGAATACCTCGTCCGCGCAGTCTTCCAGGGCTGAGACGTGGCCTTTCTTGGTGTGACCTTCTCGCAAGGGGTCGGCGGGCCTTCCCGCTTCGCCCAGCTTCGCGCGCTTGGCCTGTCAGCCTTCGGGGTTATACTGTTCTCGGCAAATCGCAATCGATCGAAGGAGTCAGCATGAACGGGCAGGAATACCTCGACCTTCTGAAGGCGCGCTACTCGGTGCGTTCGTTTTCCGACGTGCAGTTGACCGACGCGGAGCTCGATGTGCTGCTTCAGGCGGCGCAGCTTTCTCCCACGGCTAAGAACTCGCAGCCGTTTCGCCTTTGCGTGGTGCAAAGCGCCGAAGGTCTTGTGAAGATCGACGAGGCGACACGCTGCCGCTACGGCGCGCCCACGGTGATCATCGGCGCCTACGATGCCGACGTGTCAGCGAAGGGGCTCGGCTATGAAACGGGCGACTTCGGCGACATCGACACGTCGATCGTCCTCACCAACATCGCGAACGCTGCGGCGGCCGAAAACCTCGGAAGTTGCTGGGTTGGGGCGTATGATTCTGCGATTATTCGAAAGAATTTCAATATCCCGAACAATTATGTGCTCGTAGACCTTATGATGGTAGGGCACAGTGTCGAGGATGCTGAACCGAGTCCTCGTCACGAGCAAACCGAACCGCTCGATACCTTGGTGGTTCGCGAAACGTTTTAACGAACCCGCGCGGGTTCAGCTGCATAGCCCTCACTCACGTCGCAACTGATGAAGGGCTGAAGGCGTCGCTTACAAAGCGGCGCCTTCTTTTTTGGCGAAGGTTTCTGAAAAGGTTGAACGTCGGTTTCGGAAGGCGTCGATCGTCGGGCGAGATTGTCGATTGCCGGATGAAGGCGCCGAATGCCAGGGGGGTAGTGCCGAAGGCCTTCCCCTGAGGGGCTCGGAGTTCCCCTGGACGGGTTCGGGCTCTTCTGCGGAAGGTGCCGACGACGGCGAGCGAAAGGGTTTTACCATGCGGTTAACGATGCTGGGCACCGGCCATGCGCTCGCAACGAAATGCTACAATGCGTGCTTTGTGCTTCAGGACGACGAGATGGGGAAGGCGCCGGGCCGCGCATTCCTCGTCGATGCGGGCGGCGGGAACGGCATCTTGACCCAGCTCGAGCGGGCGGGCATCGATTGGCATTCCATCCACGACCTGTTCGTCACGCACACCCACGTCGACCACCTGCTCGGGTCGGTCTGGATTCTCCGCGTGGTGTGTTATGGCATGGAATGTGGCAACTATCGGGGGGAATTTCACTTCTGGGGAAACGATGAGGTCGTGGCGGCGGCTGATAAGCTGGCGCACATGCTCTTGCGTCCGAGCGAGTCGGCGTTCATTGGCAAGCGCGTGTTCCTTCATGCGGTCGAAGACGGCGACACGGCGCAGATTCTCGGGCGTCCCGTTACCTTCTTCGACATCCACTCGACCGGATCGGCCAAGCAGTTCGGGTTCACGATGGAATACGCCCCGGGCAAGGCGCTCGCCTGCAGCGGAGATGAGCCGCTGACCAGCGAGAACTTCTCACGTGTCGAAGGGGCGGCGTGGCTTGTCCACGAGGCCTACTGCCGCCATGCCGATATCGAGCGCTACAATCCGCACCCGATTCACCATGGGACCGTGCGCGAGGCATGCGCGACGGCGGAGCACCTCGGTGTGGAGAACCTCGTGCTCCACCATACGGAAGACGACGATCTGCCGCATCGCAAGGAGCGCTACGTCGCCGAAGGCCGCAGCGTATACGGCGGCAACCTCCACGTGCCCGATGATTTGGAGGCGTTCGAGTTGTAACGGACGTTTGCTTGATACAATAAGTCTCACGTATGCAATGACCAGGACAATAGGGAGTCTATCGAATGGCCGAATTCATTTACCAGATGTACAAGGCGCGCAAGGCGCACGGCGACAAGGTGATCTTGGACGACGTCACGCTGTCGTTCTACCCAGGCGCGAAGATCGGCGTGGTCGGTCCGAACGGCATGGGCAAGTCCACGCTTTTGAAGCTGATGGCGGGCATGGAGGAGGTCTCCAACGGCGAGGCGCGTCTCACGCCCGGCTACACCGTGGGAATCCTTCAGCAGGAGCCGCCGCTCGACGAGGACAAGACGGTGCTCGAGAACATCGAGCTCGCGTTCGGCGATGTGAAGGCGAAGGTCGACCGCTTCAACGAGATCGGCGGACTCATGGCCGAGCCCGACGCCGACTTCGACGCGCTCATGGCGGAAATGGGCGAGCTGCAGGATGCTATCGACGCAGTTGACGGCTGGGATTTGGACAGCCAGCTCTCGCAGGCGATGGACGCGCTGCAGTGCCCCGACCCCGACATGCCGGTGAACGTGCTCTCCGGTGGCGAACGCAGGCGCGTGGCGCTCTGCCGCTTGTTGCTTGAGGCGCCTGACCTGCTGCTTTTGGACGAACCGACGAACCACTTGGACGCCGAGTCCGTTCTGTGGCTCGAGCAGTTCCTCCACAAGTACCAAGGAGCGGTGCTCGCCGTCACGCACGACCGCTACTTCCTGGACAACGTGGCCGAGTGGATCTGCGAGGTCGACCGCGGGCATCTGTACCCCTACAAGGGCAACTACACCACCTACCTTGAGACGAAGGCCGCACGCCTGGCGTCGCAGAAGCAGCGCGACGAGAGGTTGGCGAAGCGCCTTTCCGAGGAACTCGAGTGGGTGCGCTCGTCCCCGAAGGCGCGCCAGGCGAAAAGCCGCGCGCGTCTGGAGCGCTACGACCAGATGGTGGCCGAGGCCGCGCAGTCGAAGAAGGTTGACTTCACCGAGATTCACATTCCCGCAGGTCCGCGCCTTGGCGCGAACGTGCTCAAGGTGGACGGACTCTGCAAGAGCTTCGGCGATCGCGTGCTCATCGACAACCTGTCGTTCGAGTTGCCGCGCAACGGCATCGTAGGCGTGATCGGCCCGAACGGCGTGGGCAAGTCCACGCTCTTCAAGATGATCGTCGGCAAGGAGCAGCCGACCTCGGGTACGCTCGAGCTGGGCGAGACGGTGAAGCTTTCCTATGTCGACCAGGGGCGCGAGGGCATCGATCCCAAGAAGAACGTGTGGGAAGTGGTCTCCGACGGGCTTGACTACATGATGGTGTGCGAGACCGAGGTGCCGAGCCGCGCGTATGTGGCAAGCTTCGGATTCAAAGGCTCTGACCAGCAGAAACCCGCAGGTGTTCTTTCGGGTGGCGAGCGCAATCGCCTGAATTTGGCGCTCACGCTGAAGCAGGGCGGCAACCTGCTGTTGCTCGACGAGCCCACAAACGACCTGGACGTTGAGACGCTTTCCAGTTTGGAAAAGGCGCTGCTCGAGTTCCCCGGATGCGCCGTCGTGACGAGCCACGACCGCATGTTCCTCGACCGCATCGCCACGCATATCCTCGCGTGGGAGGGTACTGACGAGAACCCGGGCAACTGGTTCTGGTTCGAAGGCAACTTCGACAGCTATCAGAAGAACCGCATCGAGCGCTTGGGCGAAGAGGCTTCGAAGCCGCATCGCCTCCACCGCAAGCTGACGCGGGACTAGCCAGGCGATGCTGAGGCCGATTGCGGCGCTGCGGGCGTGGTTCGACGGTTCGTGGGACGATGCGTGCCTGCGCTGCGGGATGTGCTGCTACGAGCGGGAAGTTGGTGAAGACGGCTCTGTCGGCATCGACTTCTCGGCGCCGTGTGAGTTTCTCGACGAGGACTCGCGGTTGTGTCGCGTGTACGATGAGCGCTTTACGCGATGCGAGCGTTGCCGCCGCTTGACGCCCGTAGCTGCATTGTTCGGGAAGCACCTACCCCCGACCTGCGGGTATGTGCTGAGGTTTCGATAGGGAACTGTAATTGCGAAAATTGGGAAGCTACTCTAGAGCGAGCAGCTTCCCAATTATTATTTAAGGGTGATTATTCGATTCTGGTCCAATATTGTCGTCGTTACCGCTATTTGCTTATCGTCGTCTATCGCGGTGGCGGGCAAGGTCGTGTATACGTAGATATGGACAGGAATATTGGCGTCAAAGTAGGTCGTTTTGCTGAAAGCCATAATTCGCCGGCAAGGTATTTCATGTCGAAGTTTGAGTAAGTGTTTCCATTGCAAAGCAGCTGATTATTCTTTATAGCTTGATCGACTGGGATTTTATCTGCTTCGGGTAATGTCGAGTCGTAATCCACTAATCCTCTTCTCGTCAGATGGCAACTGTAAGAATGGAGGAGGTGAGAGATTGGCTTATAAGTCAATCTCTCCTATATACAGCAGAAGATAGCAATAATTGATTTAGAGGCGATTTAGCGAAGTATTTAGTTGATTTAGAGGCATAATTGATAAAAAATTGGTTGAGTTAGAGACTGTTGAATGTGCGCAGGGTGCAAAATGCGGGGCTTTCGGAATTCTGAAAGCCCCGCATCGTTTTTTGCTATATTTTCCAAAAGCCCTGCTCGGAAAACCATCGAGTAGGGGCGTGCTCGCTTAGGCGCATAGTATGAGAACGGGTAATCTGCCGAATCGCTAGTTCTTCAAGCTGTTGATCGGGGCGGGCATGCGGCCTCCGCGGTGGGCGAAGACGGTGCCGGCGTGTCCGTTCACGGGCATGACGGGGGCGTATCCCAGGAGGCCGCCGAATTCCAGTCGGTCGCCGACCTTCTTGCCGATGGCGGGAATGACGCGCACGGCGGTGGTCTTGTTGTTGATCATGCCGATGGCGCACTCGTCGGCGATGATGCCGAAGATCGTTTCCACCGACGTGTCGCCGGGGATGGCGATCATATCGAGGCCCACGCTGCAGACGCAGGTCATGGCCTCGAGCTTCTCAAGGGAAAGGGCGCCTGCCTCGGCTGCGCGGATCATGCCGGCATCTTCCGACACGGGAATGAACGCGCCCGAAAGCCCGCCGACGCTCGACGATGCCATGACGCCGCCCTTCTTCACCGCGTCGTTGAGCATGGCGAGCGCTGCCGTGGTGCCCGGGCCGCCGCACTTTCCGACGCCGATGGTTTCCAGGATCTCCGCGACCGAGTCGCCTTCGGCCGGCGTCGGCGCGAGCGACAAATCGAGGATGCCCTTCGTCACGCCCAGGCGCTTGCTCGCCTCGCGAGCCATGAGTTCGCCCGCGCGCGTGATCTTGAAGACGGTCGCCTTGATCGCTTCCGAGATGGCGGTCATGTCGGCGTCTTTCGGCATATTGGCGAGCACCGAACGCACAACGCCCGGGCCCGAAACGCCCACGTTCACGACGGCGTCGGCCTCGCCCGAACCGTGGAACGCGCCCGCCATGAAGGGGTTATCCTCCACGGCATTGCAGAAAACAACCAGTTTACCTGCGCCGATGCACTGGCGATCGGCAGTTGCCTCGGCGGTCTTCTTCACGATGCCCGCCATCTTGAAGGCGGCGTCCATATTGATGCCCGCGCGCGTCGAGCCCACGTTCACGCTCGAGCACACGAAGTCGGTCGCCGCGAGGGCGTCGGGGATGGAGTCCATAAGGTTGTTGTCCGCGCGCGACGCGCCCTTGTGCACGAGGGCGGAGAAGCCGCCGACGAAGTCGACACCGACGACCTTCGCGGCCTTGTCCATGGCCACAGCGATAGGCGACAGGTCGCGGGCGTCGGTCGCCGCGCAGATCTCGGCGATGGGCGTCACCGAGATGCGCTTGTTCACGATGGGGATGCCGTATTCGCGCTCGAGCTGTTCGGCGGTGGGAACGAGCTGCTCGGCTGCGGTGGTCATGCGGTCGTAGACCTTGCGGGCCATCGTGTTGATGTCCGAATCGGTGCATCCTCGCAGGTTCAGTCCGAGTGTGATCGTTCGGATATCGAGGTGCTCCTTGTTCACCATCGCCAGGGTTTCGGCGATTTCGGCAGGTGTGATTTGCATAGATACTCTCCCTCTCGCGAATGGGCGTTTTGAATTGCGCGTGGGCTGTTGATTTCTTCGAACAGGATACCTTTTTTCGGAAGGGAAACGGCAGCCGTCATCGTTTTAGCGGGAAAAACGGCGCTGATTTGGCACGGCGGGGGAAGGTGATTCGGCTGCGCCTTGGTCGGCTCCTGTTTTCCAGCAAAACCTGTGTAAACAGGGCGCGCATCCGTTGCCATTCGCGTGTCAGCTCGCTACAATCACACTATTGAACAATATGTTTATTATTGGTCGGATTGTTGAATGGGGGTGGAGCTTATGACATGTTCGGCAAACGAAGGTGCCGCTTCTGAAGATCGGCGGATCACGCGCTCGAAGCAGGCGCTGCGCGAGGCCTTCATCGAGCTGACGGAGGAATGCGGGCTCGACGGGTTCTCCGCAAGCGACCTGTGCGCTCGCGCGGGGCTCAACCGCGGCACGCTCTACAACATCTTCGGGGACAAAGACGGGTTGCTCCGCGCGCTCGAGGGCGACATTATGGCCGACCTCGAGGCTCTTCAGGCAAAGATGCAGGCGATCGGCCTGAAGGACGTCATGCGCTACCGCGTGAGCAAGCGCCCGATGCCCTTTTTGGTGGAACTGTTCGACTGCCTGCGCGAACAGGGCGACTTCCTGCATGCGGTGATGGGCCCTAAGGGCGACCCGAGTTTCGGCCCCCGCGTGCGCGATGCGCTGTGCACTGAAATCATCCAGACCATCCTGCACGAGCGCTATCGCAACAACCCTGAGCCGTTCGTGCAATATTACGTTGCGTTCTACGCGAGCGCGTATCTGGGGGTCATCACGCGTTGGGTCGAAACGGGCATGCGCGAGAGCTCCCAGGACATGGCGCTTATCGCGATGAAGCTCTTCTTTATAAAACCGGGCGATCCGATCAAGCTGTAAACGAAGGCGATAACGATGGAAGACGAAAACATGAACAATCAGGAATTGACGGCGGACGAGAAGGCGTCGCTTGGTGCATGCTCGGGCGAGGGTTGCGCGCCCCGCACCACGACGGTTGACGCGACTCCGATTGGAGAACCCGTCGTGAAGGACGCGCTCCATATCGGCATCGATGTCGGCTCGACGACGGTGAAGCTTGCCATCTTGGATGAGAACGACCAGGTCAAGTACTCGGTCTATCGTCGTCACCATGCTGACGTGCGCGCAACGATCGTGGAGGTGCTCTCCGAGGCCGCCGAAGGTTTCGGCGATGAGCGCATGACGATCGCCATCACCGGCTCGGGCGGACTGCTTTTGGCCCAGTGGCTCGGCATCGAGTTCGTGCAGGAGGTCATCGCGAGCAAAACCGCGGTCGAAACCTTCATCCCCAAAACCGACGTGGCCATCGAGCTCGGCGGCGAGGACGCGAAGATCATCTACTTCGAAAACGGCATCGAGCAGCGCATGAACGGCACGTGCGCGGGCGGCACCGGCGCATTCATCGACCAGATGGCGGCACTTTTGAACACCGATGCGGGCGGCTTGAACGAGCTCGCGCGGAACGCGACCACCATCTACCCCATCGCTTCGCGCTGCGGCGTGTTCGCGAAGACTGACGTGCAGCCGCTTTTGAACGAGGGTGCGCGCAAGGAGGACATCGCCGCCTCCATCTTCCAGTCCGTCGTGACGCAGACCATCTCCGGTCTCGCGTGCGGCCGGCCCATCCGCGGCTACGTGGCATTTTTGGGCGGCCCGCTGCAATACCTTCCCGAACTGCGTAAACGCTTCTATGAGACGCTCGACCTCGACGAGGAACACCGCATCGTGCCCGACAACGCGCACCTGTTCGTGGCGAGCGGCTGCGCCATCGCGGGCGCGGCGAGCTCGACCGTGCGCGCCGAGAAGCTCTCCGACGTGCTTGACCGTTTGAAGAACCTGGGCGATATCCAGGGCTCCGAGGTCGTGCGCCTGCCTCCGCTGTTCGCAAACGACGCCGAGCTCGATGAGTTCAACGAGCGCCATGCCGCCGAGTGCGTGAAGCGCGAGAGCCTCATGGATTACACGGGTGTTGCCTACCTGGGCATCGACGCGGGCTCGACCACGTTCAAGGCGACGCTCATCGACGAGGAAGGCAGCCTGCTCTGGTCGCACTACGTGTCGAACAAGGGCGACGTGCTCGGATGCGCGAAGGCCGCCATCGCCAAGCTCTACAACGACATGCCGGTCGACGCCGAGACGGGCGAGCCGCTCATCACCATCGGACACGCCACGGTCACCGGCTACGGCGAGGCGCTGCTCCTTGAGGCGCTGCGCGTCGACTCGGGCGAGATCGAGACGGTCGCGCACCTGCGCGGCGCTCAGCAGATGCTTCCAGGTGTGGAGTTCATCCTCGACATCGGCGGCCAGGACATGAAGTGCCTGCGCGTGAAGGACGGCGTGATCGACCATATCATGTTGAACGAGGCGTGCTCGTCGGGCTGCGGCAGCTTCATCGAGAGCTTCGCGACGGGCCTGAACCTGGACGTTTCCGAGTTCGCCAAGACGGCAATCCATGCGGAAAACCCCGTTGACCTGGGAAGCCGCTGCACCGTGTTCATGAACTCCCGCGTGAAGCAGGCACAGAAGGAAGGCGCTACGGTGGGCGATATCGCTGCGGGCCTGGCCATTTCGGTCATCAAGAACGCGCTGTTCAAAGTTATCAAGATCCGCGACCCGCACGATGTGGGCACGAAGGTCATCGTGCAGGGCGGCACGTTCTTGAACGACGCCGTACTGCGCGCGTTCGAGCAGCTCGCGGGCGTGCATGCCGTGCGCCCCGACATCGCGGGCAACATGGGCGCCTACGGTGCCGCGCTCCTCGCGCGCGACCGCTACCGCAAGCAGGCCGCAGCGCTGGAATCCAGCCACGACCAAGCGGAATTCAATCCCGAGCAAGCGAAAGAATCCACCGCGGAACTCCGCTCAGAAGCGGGTCCGCAGCCTTCGCTCCGTCCCGCGGAGTCTTCTTTCGCGGCGCAGGCTGAAGCAGCTCATGCCTTCAACTCCGATCAGGCGGAAGCCGCCGGCGAGCGGAGCGAAGGCTGCGAAGCTTCTGAGCGTAGCTCGACCGCGGCTTCCGCCGCCCTGCAGGTCGAATCGACTTCCGCCGACGCCGAAGTCGTCGCCCCGCAGGTCAAATCCACGCTGCTTTCCCTCGAGCAGATCGAATCGCTCGCTCCCACGCATAAGACCGTGCGCTGCAAGGGCTGCTCGAACGCCTGCCTGCTCACGGTGAACGATTTCGGCAAGGACGAGAACACCGGCAAACACCGCCGCTTCATCACGGGCAACCGCTGCGAGAAGGGCGCCGGCGCGTTCGACAAGAAGTCGCAGCAGGTGCCGAACCTCTTCGAGTACAAGAGCAAGCGCCTGTTCGACCACTACACGCCGCTTTCCGCCGGCAAGGCCCCGCGCGGCACGGTGGGCATTCCCCGCGCGCTCAACATGTACGAGAACTACCCGTTCTGGTTCACCTTCTTCACGAAGCTCGGATGGCGCGTGGTACTTTCCGACCCGTCCACGAAGAAGACCTACGAGGCGGGCATCGAATCCATGCCGTCGGAGAGCGTGTGCTACCCGGCGAAGCTCTCGCACGGCCACATCATGAACCTGCTCGACAAGCACCCGGACTTCATCTGGTTCCCTTGCAGCAAGTGGGAGCGCCAGGAGGACGACACGGCGGGCAACCATTTCAACTGCCCGATCGTGGCGAGCTACGCCGAGGCGCTGCGCCTGAACATCGATGAGCTGCGTGAGTCGTCGACGCAGTTCCTGAACCCGTGGCTGCCCTACGACAAGAAGGAACACCTGAAGAAGCGCCTGATGGTGGAGCTTATCGAGGCGCACCCCGAGCTCATGGGCGAAGGTGTTGCCGCCCCGACGCAGGAGGAAGTGAACGCAGCGGTCGACGCCGCTTGGGCCGAGGACGAGGCGTTCAAGCGCGACATGCGCGTGAAGGGCACCGAGACCCTGAAGTGGATGGAGGAGACGGGCACCCATGGCATCGTGCTGGCGGGCCGTCCCTACCATAACGACCCCGAGATCAACCACGCCATCCCCGAGCTGCTCACGAGCTTTGGGCTGGCGGTGCTCACCGAGGACTCCATCGCGCACCTGGGCACGCTCGAGCGCCCGATTCGCCTGGTCGACCAGTGGATGTACCACACGCGCCTCTATGCGGCGGCGAAGGTGGCGACCGAGCGTCGCGACCTCGACCTCATCCAGCTGAACTCGTTCGGCTGCGGCTTGGACGCGCTCACCACCGACCAGGTGCAGGAAATCCTCGAGTCGGCGGGCAAGGTGTACACCGTGCTTAAAATCGACGAGGTGTCCAACCTGGGCGCCGCGCGCATCCGCGTGCGCAGCCTCCTTGCCGCACTGAAGGATCAGGCCGATGAAGAGGCCGAACGCACCGCGAAGCCCGCCAGCTGCCCCGCGTGTGACATCGAGATCTCGCCCGACGCCGTCCCTGACGCGTTCAACGAGAAGGCCGCGCCCGAGGCTCAGGAGCGCATGCGCCAGCGCGAGGGCGCCGACACGGAGTTCCCGCGCGCGGTGTTCACCGAGGAGATGAAGGAGCAGGGCTACACCATCCTGGCTCCGCAGATGGCGCCGTACCATTTCGAGCTTCTCGTGCCCATTTTCAGCCGCTTCGGCTACAACGTCGAGCTTCTGCCGAGCGTGGACCACGGCGCGGTCGATGCGGGCCTCAAGTACGTGAACAACGACATCTGCTATCCGTCCATCCTGGTCACCGGCCAGATTATGGAAGCCGTCATGTCGGGACGCTATGACACCGACAAGCTTGCCGTGCTCATCACGCAGACGGGCGGCGGTTGCCGCGCCACCAACTACATCTCGCTTATCCGCAAGGCACTGAAGGCTGTGGGCCTCGCGCACATTCCCGTGATCGCCATCTCGTTCAAGGATTTGGGCGAGCACAATCCCGGCTTCAAGATCACGCCGAAGATGCTGCTCCAAGCGGTGTACGCGCTGCAGTACGGCGACGTGCTCATGCAGTGTCTCTATCGCACGCGCCCCTACGAGGTGGAACCCGGTAGCGCGAATCGCCTGTTCGACCACTGGATGGCCACGTGCAAGGGCCAGTTGGAAACCGGCGAGTCCTACGGTCGCTTCAAGCGCACGATCCGCCAGATCGTCGAGGACTTCGATACGCTGCCGCTCCAGGGCGAGGGAACCAAACCGCGCGTCGGCGTGGTGGGCGAAATCCTCGTGAAGTTTCACCCCACGGCGAACAACCAGATCGTCGACGTGATCGAGCGGGAAGGGTGCGAGGCCGTGGTGCCGGGGCTCATCGAGTTCTTCCTGTTCGGCGTTGCGGGTGGCATTTTCCAGAAAGATCCGCTCGGGCGCAGCTCGAAGGGTGCGCTCGGGTCGAAGGTGGCGCTTTCCGCCATCAAGAAGTTCCGCGCGCCGGTGAACAAGGCGCTCGCCGACTCGTCGCGCTTCAACCCGCCAGCGAACATCTACGAGCTGGCCGAATATGCGAGCGAGATCCTCTCGCTGTGCAACTCGATGGGCGAGGGGTGGCTGCTCACCGCTGAAATGGTGGAGCTTATCAAGACCGGCGCGCCGAACGTGGTGTGCACCCAGCCGTTCGCGTGCCTGCCGAACCATGTGGTCGGCAAGGCGGTCATCAAGGAGCTGCGTCGCCGCTACCCGGAGAGCAACATCGTGGCCGTCGACTACGATCCGGGCGCGTCGGAGGTGAACCAGCTCAACCGCATCAAGCTGATGATTTCGGTTGCGAAGGCGAATCTGGCGGAGAAGGAATCCGAGGCCCGCGCGGCACGCGACACCTTCGTGAACGCCGACGGATCGCACGGCAAGGCGCAGGACGCGGGCAAGCTCGAGGTGGAAACCGAGCTCGCGTAAGCGGGGCTCGAGTGCTGCCGTGAGTTGGGCGGGCGTTTCGCGTACACGAGACGCCCGCTAGCAAAAAGTGCAGCGAAATCGGGAAATTCTGGCACAAAAACCGAGCTGTCCCACGGAGGGTTGACGGCTAAGAAAGTAACCCCGGGTTGAGCAACTGCTCGACCTGGGGTTACTTTCTGAAAGGTTGGCACAGCTTCCAAGTTCCCCTCGATTTGAAGAACGATAGGGACGTAATTCGTGGGACAACTCGGTTTTTGTGCCAGAATCTTGCTCCCCACATGCTTTCTGCCGCCCGCCGCCGCATTGCGGTTGCTTTGTTTCAAGTCTGTTTCCAGGTTGTCATAACCATGTTGCAGCTTGAAACAAAGCGCTCAAGAGTCGATACACTACGTCATAGACTGCCATTTTGGTAAAACGGCAGCCCTATGGACGAAGGATCGCATATGAACTATCAACTGAGCGAACAGGCGGGGGCGCCTCGGTGTGAAGCTGGGCAAGGGGCATGCGCAGCTTGCGAGGAGAAGCAGCCCGCGGCGGGTCTTTACCGCGAATCATACGAGCACGACGCGTGCGGCATCGGCGCATTGGCGCACCTGAAGGGCGAGCGCAGCCATGCCATGCTGGACGATGCGCTGTCGGTGCTGGTCAATCTGGAGCACCGCGGAGGCACGGGCCTCGAGCGCAACACTGGCGACGGTGCAGGCGTGCTCTTCCAGATTCCGCATCGCTTCTTCCGCAAGGAAGCGCAGAAGGAAGGCCAGCTTTTGCCGGGGGAAGGCGACTACGGCGTTGCCATGCTCTTCTTCCCGCACGATGACGAAGTTGGCGTGCGCGACGCGAAGCGCGTCTTTGAGGAAGGTTGCGCGAAGTGCGGCGTGCCCTTGATGTTCTGGCGCGAGGTGCCGGTCGATCCGCACGACCTCGGCAGTACCGCGCAGGCGTGCATGCCGACCATCCTGCAGGCGTTTTTACGTCGTCCAGAGGACGTTTCCGCAGGCCAGGATTTCGAGCGCAAGCTTTATGTGTGCCGCCGCACCATCGAGCGCGCGGCTGACGCGAACCCGGCGCTCGCGAACAAGATCTTCTACGTGTGCTCGATGTCGAGCCGCACCATCGTCTACAAGGGCATGCTCGTGGCGACCCAGATGCGCCGTTTCTTCACCGACTTGAACGACGCGGCGGTCGAGACCTCCCTCGCGCTCGTCCATTCGCGCTACTCCACGAACACGACGCCGTCGTGGGAGCGCGCGCATCCGAACCGCTACATCATCCACAACGGCGAGATCAACACGCTGCGCGGCAACATTTCCTGGACGCGCGCCCGCGAGCCGAAGCTCTACAGCCCGGTGCTCGGCGAGGACCTGAAGAAGATCCTGCCGATTATCAACCGCGAGGGTTCCGACTCCGCCATCTTGGACAACGTGCTCGAGTTCCTGACGATGAACGGCCGTCCGCTCGACCGCGCCGTCACCATGATGATTCCCGAGCCGTGGGACAACAACGACCGCATCGACGAGAAGCGCCGCGCCTACGACGCCTACCAGTCCATGCTCATGGAGCCTTGGGACGGGCCTGCCGCCATCGCGTTCACCGACGGCCGCATGCTGGGTGCCGCGCTCGACCGCAACGGCTTGCGCCCGGCTCGCTACTACGTCACGCGCAAGGACTGGCTCATCCTGTCTTCCGAGGTCGGCACGATCGATGTCGATCCTGAGGACATCCTTCAGGCGGGGTGCCTCGGTCCGGGCGAGATGCTCGAGGTCGACCCTGACCAGGGACGCGTCATCTGGAACGATGAGATTCGCAACCGCTACGCGAACGAGAAGCCCTATCGCGATTGGCTCGGCGAGGAAATGCTCTCGGTCGACGATCTGCCACTGCCCGAGCCTGCCGACCCTGCCGCTGAGGAGGACACAGGCGTGCCCTTCACGCGCCGCATGGCCAAGCTGGGTTACCACTTCGACGACATCCAGGAGCTCATCCGCCCCATGGCGAACAAGGGCTCGATTCCGCTTGCGTCCATGGGCACGGACGCGCCGCTTGCGTGCCTCTCTAAGAAGACGCGCAGCTTCTTCGACTACTTTAACCAGCTGTTTGCCCAGGTCACGAACCCGCCGATCGATGCGTTGCGCGAAAGCTTCGTCACCTCGACGGTGCTTTACGTCGGCAACCACGGCAACCTTTTGGAAGACTGTCGCGACACCTGCCGCCTCGTGCGCCTCGAAGGCCCGATGCTCACCCACGACGAGTTCAACCGCCTGTGCTCGATCGACCGCGTTGGGTTCAAAACGGCGCGCTTCAGCTGCACTTATCCGCGCGGCGCTGAGGAGGGCGCGCTCGAAGGGGCGCTCGCCGCATTGCGCGAGAACGTGGAGGCGGCCGTGCGCGGCGGCGCGAACCTGATCGTGCTGTCCGACCGCGCGGGTGAGGGGGAAGTCCCCATCCCGAGCCTTCTTTCGCTCGCCGCGGTGCACAACCACCTGATCAACGTGGGTCTGCGCACCGATGCCGACCTGCTCGTGGAGACCGGCGACGCGATGCGCGCGCACGATTTCGCCTGCTTGGTGGGCTATTCTGCCTCGGGCATCTACCCGTACATGGCGCACGAGTGCATCCGCGATTTGTGCGAGCGCGGCGAGCTCGACGTGGACGGCGACACCGCTGTCGCGAACTACGACAAGGCGGTCACCGCGGGCATCACGTCCATCATGTCGAAGATGGGCATCTCCACGATGCAGGGTTACCATTCCGCGCAGATTTTCGAGATCCTGGGCCTCGATGACGCGTTCGTCGACGAGTGCTTCACCCATACCTCCACGCGCATCGGCGGACTTGGTGTGGAAGGCGTGCAGCGCGAGCTGAACGAGCGCTACGATAAGGCGATCGCGCTCGACAAGACCCCAGCGCCCGACCAGCTTCCCTCGCTCGGCGTGACCTCGTGGCGTCCGATCGACGGCGAGGAGCACCTGATCAATCCCCAGACGATCTACCTGCTCCAACGTGCGGTGCGCGAAGGCGACTACGGCATGTTCAAGGAATACAGCGCCGCATGCCATGTGCCCGGTCGCGCGGTCACGCTGCGCGACCTGCTCGACTTCGCGCCGCAGGGCACCCCGGTGCCGATCGACGAGGTCGAGCCCGCAAGCGAGATCGTCAAGCGCTTCAACACAGGCGCCATGAGCTACGGCTCCATCTCCAAGGAAGCGCATGAATGCCTGGCCATCGCGATGAACCGCCTCGGCGGCAAGTCGAACACGGGTGAAGGCGGCGAAGATCCCGCTCGCGAGACGCCGCTTCCCAACGGTGACAGCAAGTGCAGCGCCATCAAGCAGGTGGCGTCGGGCCGCTTCGGCGTGACGAGCCGTTACCTCTCTTCCGCCATCGAGATCCAGATCAAGATGGCGCAGGGCGCAAAGCCGGGCGAAGGCGGGCATCTGCCTGGCAAGAAGGTGTACCCCTGGATTGCCGAGGTACGTCGCTCCACCCCAGGTGTGGGGCTCATTTCCCCGCCGCCGCACCATGACATTTACTCGATCGAGGACTTGGCCGAGCTCATCTTCGACCTGAAGAATGCCAATCCCGGCGCGCGCGTGTCGGTGAAGCTGTGCGCGCTTGCGGGTGTGGGCACTATCGCCACGGGCGTTGCCAAGGGTGGCGCCGACAAGATCACCATCTCCGGCCACAACGGCGGCACGGGTGCGGCACCGCGCGACTCGATTTACCATGCGGGCATCCCGTTCGAGATCGGCCTCGCCGAAACGCAGCAGACGCTTCTGCGCAACGGCCTGCGCAGCCGCGTAGTCGTGGAAACCGACGGCAAGCTCATGTGCGGGCGCGACGTGGTCATGGCCGCGCTGCTCGGCGCCGAGGAGTTCGGCTTCGCCACCATGCCGCTCGTCGCCATGGGCTGCATGATGCAGCGCGACTGCCAGCAGGACACCTGCCCCGTCGGCGTCGCGACGCAGAACTGCAAGCTGCGCAGCTGCTTTGCCGGCAAGCCCGAGTACGTCGTGAACTTCATGATGTTCGTCGCCGAGGAGATGCGCGAGATTATGGCGCAGCTCGGCTTCCGCACGGTCGACGAGATGGTCGGCCATCCCGAGTACCTGCGCCAGGTTGAGGTGCCGGGCAACTGGAAGGCGAACGAGATGGACCTCTCCGACATGCTCGCCACGGTGACCAACGAGTTCGGCCAGGCTATCCCCGGTGCCGAGGGCAAGCACTTCCTCCCCTCGATGGCGCCCGACTGCCAGCTCGACCGTGCGCTCGATGCGACGCTGTTCATTCCCTACACGGCCGAGGCGCGCGAGCATCTGCGCCCCATCCGCTTCCGCGCCGACATCGCCAACGTGAACCGCTGCGTGGGCACGATGCTCGGCAGCCAGGTGACGCGCCAGCACCCCGAGGGGCTTCCCGAGGGCTCGATCACGGTGGACTGCGACGGCTCGGGCGGCCAGAGCTTCGGCGCCTTTCTGCCGCGCGGCATCACGCTGAACATCGAAGGCGATGCGAACGACTACTTCGGCAAGGGGCTTTCGGGTGGCGTCCTGACGGTGCGTCCGCCTGAGGCGGCGACCTACAAGTTCGACGAGAACGTGGTCGTGGGCAACGTGGCGTTCTATGGTGCGACCAGCGGAAAGGGCTTCGTGAACGGCCTTTCCGGCCAGCGCTTCGCCGTGCGCAACTCGGGCGCCACGGTGGTCGTCGAGGGCGTGGGCAACCACGGCTGCGAGTACATGACCGGCGGCATCGCGCTCATCTTGGGCGAGGTCGGGCCGAACTTCGCGGCGGGCATGTCGGGCGGCGTGGCGTACGTGTACGATAAGTTCGGTACGCTCGCGGACAACTGCAACCTCGACATGGTGCGCCTGTGCGAGCCCTCCGAGGACGAGATCGAGCTCATCCGCAGCCTGATCGAGGAGCACGCCGAGCGCACGCAGTCGCCGCGCGGCATCAAGCTGCTCTACCAGTTCAACACATTGAAGAAGCTGTTCGTGAAGGTGATTCCCCGCGATTACGAGCGCGTGATCAACGCGGTCGAGGCCGCCGAGGCATCGGGGAAGTCGCATGAAGAGGCGTTGCAGATTGCGTTCGACGCCATGACGGAAGGGAAGTAAGCGATGGGCAAGCCAGGAGCGTTTTTGGAGCATGGTCGTCATGCTCATGACCTGCGTCCCGTTGCGGAGCGCACGCAGGACTTCAACGAGTTGGGTGTGAATCTTCCCGAAGAGGGCCAGCGCGAGCAGGCGAGCCGCTGCATGGCATGTGGCGTGGCATTTTGCCAGTTCGGGGCCTCGTTTGGGAAGGCGCGCCCCTCGGGGTGCCCGCTTCACAACCTGATTCCCGAGTGGAATGACCTCGCATGGCGCGGCCAGTGGGACGAGGCGGCGGCGCGTCTGTCGCTCACGAGCCCCATGCCCGAGTTCACGAGTCGCGTGTGCCCGGCGCTGTGCGAGGCGGCGTGCAACTTAGGCCGCAACGACGAGCCCGTGACGATCCACGACAATGAGCGTGCCATCTCCGATTGGCAATGGGAACACGGCGGGCCGCGCAGGTTCGCGCCTGCTGCCGCGGATGCCCCGAAGGTCGCTGTGATTGGTTCGGGACCTGCAGGTTTGGTCGCCGCTTGGGACCTCGCGCGCCGCGGTGCCCATGTCACGGTGGTGGAGCGCCACGACCGTGCGGGCGGCCTTCTCATGTACGGTATCCCCAACATGAAGCTCGAAAAGTCGGTGGTCGCGCGCCGTACCGAGCTCATGGCCGAGCTTGGCATCGAGTTTCGCCTGAACACCGATGCGGCCGATTCTGCGGTGGCTGCGGGGCTTGCCGAGGAATTCGACGCGGTCGTCGTGGCGGCGGGCGCGTGTGCGGCACGCGGTGTTCGCGCCGAAGGCTTCGATGAGGGTCTCGCCTCGGGTGACGTGGTCTACGCGGTCGATTATCTCACCGAGCAGACGCGCGCGCTGCTCGAGGGCCGCGAGCCTGCTATCAGCGCCGAGGGCAAAGACGTCGTCGTTATCGGCGGCGGCGACACGGGCAACGACTGCATGGGCACGGCGGTGCGCCAGGGCGCGCGCACGGTGCGCCAGCTGGAATACGGCCCCTGCGCGCCCGAGGTGCGTGCAGCCTCCAATGCGTGGCCCGAGTGGCCCAACGTGAAGAAGACCGATTACGGCCAGGAGGAGGCTATTGCGCTTCAAGGTGATGACCTGCGTGAATGGTGCGCCGACACGCAGCGCGTGCTCCTGGATAGCGACGGGCACGTGCGCGGGCTTCAAGTCCATTCGCTCGATTGGTCGGCGGGCAAGCCTTCTGCGGTCGAGGGCTCTGAGCGGGAAATCGACGCGCAGCTGGTGCTAGTCGCTTGCGGCTTCGCAGGTCCCGAACATGGCGTGTTCGATGCGCTCGGTGTTCCCATGGCGACGACGGGTCGTCCCCTTCCCGTGATGGAAGGCGGCGCGACCGGCGCGGCTGCGGCAACGCATCGCGCTGAGCTGGCCGAAGGCACTGCTGCGGCGGGTCGTGCCGCAGTGTATGTCGCGGGCGATGCGCGCAACGGCAGCTCGCTCGTGGTGAGCTCGATGGCCGACGCGCTCAAGTGCGCAGCTGAAGTGGCGGTTGACTTGGGGCTTTAACCTCGATTTCGCCATTGAATCACCTTGCAGAAAAGGCGTCCCGCACAATGCGGGGCGCCTTTATTAATACTGTAGATGTGCTACACTAACATAGATAATGTAACGTAACATATACAATAAGGACTACTATGAAGCGCCCTTCGTCGCCAACGGTGAAACTTGCTGCAAAGCAGATCGGGGAAAACCTCGCAACATGGCGCAAATTGTATAATCTGACGTCTCAGCAGATTGCGGACAAAGCGGCGGTGTCGCGCGCCACCATTTCCCGCCTCGAAAACGGGGACCCGAAAGTGAGCTTCGAAACGTTTCTCAACGTGTGTCGTGCGTTGTCTTCTCTCGATGCCGTAGTGGAGGCAACGGACCCTTACGAGACTGACTATGGTCGCATCCGCGCTGATCAGGCACTCCCGCAACGGGTAAGGAGATCCTGATGGTTCCTATTGTCGATGTCTTTACGAGTCTTGCTGGGGAAGCTGCCGAAGTTCTTGTTGGAACGTGTCGGTTCAGTTTGCGTCGTGGGAGGATAAGCTGCTCTTTTGCCTATAACGATGCCTACCTCAAGAGAGCAGACGCTTATGCAATCGACCCCGCTTTGCCGCTGCGTTCCACTTTTTATCACTGCGAGGGAATGCCTGGCGCGATGCGCGACTCTTCTCCCGATCGCTGGGGAAGGCATCTGATTGACAGAAGGGCGATTGCCGAGGCCCAGGCGGCGGGTGCGACGCTTCGTGCGATTGACGAAGTTGATTATCTGCTGGGCGTTTTCGATTCCACTCGTCAAGGGTCCCTTCGTTATTCCGTTCCTGATTCTGACGACCGGTTGTCTGAGAGCAACGAGGTTCCTCCGATTGTCGAGCTCAAGCGGCTCCTTTTTGCCTCGAACGAAATAGCTCGAGGTAACGAAAGAAGCGGGCAGATAAAGGAGCTTCTTGATGCTGGCTCTGGTTCTTTGGGCGGTGCTCGTCCGAAGGCTTCCGTTGTCGACGAAGGGAAACTTCTCCTTGCGAAATTCTCCCATCCAGGAGATGAGTGGGATGTGATGGCGTGGGAGAAAACGGCGCTTGACAT
Source organism: Ellagibacter sp. (assembly GCF_048412355.1). Taxonomy (NCBI): domain Bacteria; kingdom Bacillati; phylum Actinomycetota; class Coriobacteriia; order Eggerthellales; family Eggerthellaceae; genus Ellagibacter; species Ellagibacter sp. The sequence continues at coordinate 6,489 of NZ_DBFSAP010000048.1, read as the reverse complement.
TGCGGGCGACGCGGGTATGGCGGTTCCTTCCTCGAAGCTTGTGAGAATTGGAAGCGACTCGGTGCTGCTCCTTGAGCGCTTCGATCGATCGGGCTCCCTTAAGAAGGGTGAGAGGATTCCGTATTTGAGCGCGATGACTCTGATCGGTGCGCATGATGGCGAGCATTGTGACTATGCGACCGTTGCCGACGCCTTGTCGGTTTGGACGTCAAATCCAAATCGCGAGTTGGCGGAACTCTTTCGAAGGGTCGTTCTTTCCGTGGCATTGCACAACACCGACGACCATCTTCGAAACCTGGGCCTCATCCGCAAGGAGGGAGGATGGGTGTTGGCTCCTGTTTTCGACGTCAACATCAACCCTGCTGCCGCGCGGGTTCGTGCCACTTCCATCTTTGGTGAAGTGGGAAAAAACGAGGTCGAGGGCTTGGATTCGTTTGGCGAGATTTGCGGACTGTCGGCTGAGGCAAAGGCACAAATTGTGGGGGAAACGCTTGCATCGGTTCGCCATTGGCGCGCGTTTGCCAAGCGAAACGGGTGCAAGGATTCGGAGTGCGAGCTGATGGGGCGCGTGATAGAGGAGCGCTGCGCGGCTCTCGAATCACGTTTTGCCAGGTAGCTGCAATGGAAATGGGAAGGCGTCCCGCGCAACGCGGGGAGCCTTCGACCCCGACATGGGGGAGCCTTCGATTCTTATGCCAGCAGGGCTTCGACTTGGACGTTCTTCAACCTGTTCACGGCATCGAGCTTCCACTTGGGATAATCGAAGCCGGGGTCTTCGTATTCGAAGTCCTTCAAGTCGACAAGCTTCGCGCGGATGTCGGGCGTCATGAGGGCGCGTCCGATGGCGATGAAGTCGGTGCCGATTTTCGGCCCGATGAGGCGGATATACTCGTCGAAGTCGTCCGCCTCCATCATCATGGGCAGGCATGCCATGTTGTGGTCGAACAGCGGCGCCATGCGAAGGATCTCGCCTGTCGCGTTGTTGACCAAAAAGCCGTAATTCCCCGCATGCCGATCGACGTTCGCCATAACCGCGTCCATCACGACCATTTCGCGAAATGCCTCTTCAGCGCCGTGTTCGGCGGCGAAGGCGAGCATGTCGTCGACATCGAAAGGACCCTCGAAAAAGCGGTGAGCGGAGACGAATCCCTCGCGTTCCGATGTGAACAGGGGGCATTTGCAGGCGAGCTTTTCGTGGAATCGAAGCAGCGAATAGGGAACGTGGTCGATTTTTGCGGCGTCGAGTAAATCTGATGCGAGCTTCTCGGAATACGGTTCGAACCCTGCGTTCGCATAACCGGTGGAACCGCGCTTCAAAAGTGAGATCTGCCCGTTTTCGCGAATCCAGCATTTCGCAAACGAACCCGACGTCGCGAACTCCGGGGAGGTGGGGGAGTTCTGCCGCCCGTACATGCCGGTGCCGTCGAAGGCGATGCGCGCGATGACGTCATCGAAGGGATTGCGATAGAGCGATACGTCATCCCAGGTCAAAGCTTCGTCTTCGCGCTTCATCCAGAAGGTGTCGGTCAGCGACAGGCAGCGTATCATGCCGATGAAGTCATGGCGGGTGGTAAGGCCGAGTTCGCGCATGAGCTTCTCGATCGACGTTCGGTGCTTGGCGATGGCTCGCCCATCGATCCAGTCGTTGATGTCGATGAACCCGTAGGGGAGATAAGGGTCAATGCGTTCGACCTCTGTATAGCGGAAGTCGTCGATCCTTTTCTCTTCTTTGTACGTTGCAACAACGGTGTTCTTGTTCATCAGCTGATAGAGCATGTCGCACCTCCCTCAGGCAAAATCGTTTACGTGCATTATACGGCACCGCGCTACTTCAGGACTCCCATGGTGAAGGCGCGCGCGAGGACGGTGGCCGCGCGCTGGCGCTCGACATTCTCGCCCGGGCAGAGGAGCTTTCCCCTGTCGGGATCGTTGTAACCCTCGACAAGGCCCAGGTCATGCGCCCATGCGAGAGGGGGCGCGCTGCTCATCGTGGCTCCTTGCGAATCTTGGGATGGGTCTCGGTTGTCGGGTTCTCGTTAGCATAGCACAAGCCTTTTATGCTATCCGCCGTGTAACAAATACCTTTCGCGGAATTGTCGTGATGCTGTGGCGAGTTGCGAACGTGGCGTCGAAACCATAGCGGTCGAACTAAACTGGGCAGCGAGTCGAAACCCTACGTCAGGAGGCCTGTGTGAAAACAGTCGCTATCATCGGCACGTTCGACACGAAAGGCGAGGAATTCGCCTATGTGAAAGCCCGCTTCGAGGAGCTGGGCGTCAACACCCTCACCATCCACTGCGGCGTCTTCGACCCGCAAACCATGCCCGACGTTCCCAACACGGAAGTCGCGGCGGCGGTCGACATCGAGATGTCGACCATCGTGGAGAAGAAGGACCGCGCTTTCGCCACCGAGACCATGACGCGCGGCGTCGAGAAGCTTCTGCCCACGCTGTATGCGAACGGCCGCTTCGACGGCGTGTTCTCCATGGGCGGATCGGGCGGCACCACCATCGCGACCGCCGGCATGCGCAAGCTCCCCATCGGCGTGCCGAAGGTCATGGTGTCCACCATGGCGTCCGGCGACACGTCCCCCTACATCGGCGCGTCGGACATCGCCATGTTCCCCTCGATCGTCGACGTGGCGGGCATTAACTCCTTCTCGGCGACTATTTTCAACAACGCCGTCGCCGCTATGGCGGGCATGCTCGAGCACGTCGCCCCCAAGCACGAGGACAATAAGCCCCTCGTCGCCGCGACCATGTTCGGCGTGACCACCCCCGCCGTGCAGAAGGCGCAGGCCTATCTGGAGTCGAAGGGCTTCGAGGTGCTCGTCTTCCACGCGACGGGCACGGGCGGAAAATGCATGGAGGCGCTGGTCAACGGCGGGTTCATCAAGGGCGTGCTCGACCTGACCACCACCGAGTGGTGCGACGAGGTTGCAGGCGGCGTGCTCACCGCAGGCCCCGATCGCTGCAGCGCGGCTGCCTTGAACGGCGTGCCGGCCGTCGTGTCGGTCGGTGCCGACGACATGGTGAACTTCGGGCCGTGGGAAACCGTTCCCGAGCAGTATCAGTCCCGAAATCTGTACAAGCACAACCCCACGGTCACGCTCATGCGCACCACGGTGGAGGAGAACGAGAAGATCGGCCACGCCATCGCCTCTAAGGTGAACATGTCGATCGGCCCGTGCGCGGTCATGCTGCCGCTCAAGGGCGTGTCGATGATCGACGCCGAGGGCCAGCCGTTCTACGGTCCCGAAGAGGACGCGGCGCTCTTCAAGACGCTCAAGGACGAGATCGATCCCGCGAAGGCCGAGATTATCGAGATGGACGCGCACGTAAACGACGACGAGTTCGCGATCGCCGCAGCCCAGAAGCTCATCGACCTCATGGAGAAATAGCACGACCGGGAAGGCGGCGGCGACGCGCTTCCGCCTCCCCCTTGGCACCGCGCCGCGCCAGGTCGCAGCCGCCCCATCCTCATCGGGCTCGCTGCGGGCGGGCGGCGCCTTCCCTAGGCTTCATCGGCGTCGTCCGTTCTAACTCGCGGACGCGCCGTGAACGCATATGTTCGGCAAGAAAAAGGTAGTACTCGAAAAGAAGGAGAACACCATGCTTGAACTGTCCCGCGCGGAAATCCTCGATCGTTTCCGTAAGTCCCTCGCCGAGGGCAACATCCTGCTCGGCGTCGGCGCCGGCACGGGCATCACGGCGAAGTCGGCTGAGGCCGGCGGAGCCGACATCTTCGTCATCTACAACTCCGGCCGTTTCCGCATGGCCGGTCGCGGCTCGCTCGCGGGCCTGCTTTCCTACGGCGACGCGAATCAGATTGTCGTCGAGATGGGCGCCGAGGTGCTGCCCGTCGTGAAGGACACCCCGGTTCTCGCCGGCGTCTGCGGCACCGACCCGTTCCGCGTCATGAAGAAGTACCTGGCCGAGCTGAAGGACCAGGGCTTCAACGGCGTGCAGAACTTCCCGACCGTGGGCCTCATCGACGGCGTGTTCCGCAAGAACCTCGAGGAGACCGGCATGGGCTACGGCCTTGAGGTCGACATGATCGCCGAGGCGCACAAGCTCGACATGCTCACCTGCCCGTACGTCTTCGACGAGGAGCAGGCGGCCGCGATGACCAAGGCCGGCGCCGACATCATCGTCGCGCACATGGGCCTCACCACCGGCGGCACCATCGGCGCCGAGACCGCGCGCACGCTCGACGACTGCGTGGAGATCATCACCGGCATCGTGAAGGTCGTGAAGGACATCAACCCCGACGCGCTCGTCATCTGCCACGGCGGCCCGATTTCCGAGCCGAAGGACGCGGCGTACGTCATCGAGCACGTGCCCGGCATCGACGGCTTCTTCGGAGCCACCTCGATCGAGCGCCTGGCCGCCGAGCGCGGCATCAAAGCCCAGACCGAGGCCTTCAAGGCGATCAAGAAGTAACGTCTCTCGGCTTCGCATTCCACTGAGGCTCCAACGGAGGGCGCTCGCAGCGATTCGCGTCGCGGCGGGCGCCCTTTTCTCGTGGTGGGAGCGCTTCCTCTTGCGCGCCGCGGCTCCGCTCGCGCTATACTAGCGCGCATGGCTAACACACTTGGAAAACTCATCATCTGCCCGACGCCCATCGGCAACTTAGGCGACATGACCGAGCGTACGGTTTCGGCGCTTGGGGAAGCGGACGTCGTGTGCGCGGAGGACACGCGCGTCACGGGGAAGCTGCTCGCCGCCTTCGGTATCGAGAAGCGGCTCGAACGCTTGGACGAGGCGCTCATCGGCGACCGCGCGGCGCAGGTCGCCGAGCGCGTGCTTGCCGGCGAGGTGATCGCGTACTGCAGCGACGCCGGCATGCCGGGCGTGTCTGACCCGGGGCTTCGGCTTGTTCGCGCAGCTCGCGAGGCTGGCGCGCCCGTCGAGGTGCTCCCTGGCGCATCCGCCTGCGCCACGGCCTACGTGGCAAGCGGCTGCACGTGTCCTCGCTTCTACTTCGGCGGCTTCTTCCCGCGCAAAGACGCCGAGCGCAAGGCGACGCTCGATGCGCTGCGCTCTCTCGACGCGGCGCTCATCTTCTACGAGAGCCCTAACCGCGTGGCGTCGGCGCTCGAGTCGATGGCCCAGGTGTTTCCCCTGCGCGAGGCAGCGGTGTGCCGCGAGCTTACCAAGCTGCACGAGGAAGTGGTGCGCGATACCCTGCCGAGCCTGCGCGACGAGTTCGCCCGACGCGCGGAAGAGGGCTCCATCAAAGGCGAGATTGCCATCGTGATCGACGAGCCGAGCGCTGCTGAGGAGGATGCGGCTCAGCTCGATGCCGCCGAGGCCGCCCGCGCCCGCGCTGCCGAGCTTAAGGCCGAAGGTGCGCGCAACAAGGAAATCGCCAAGGCGATCGCCGCCGAGTTCGGGCTTCCCCGGAACGCCGCCTACGAGATAGCGCTCGACGCTTAAAGGGTCGAGCCGTGGCGTATTCCAACCAATCGGGCCCCGTGCGCACGCGCCGCATCGCCTCCGGATCTTCGGGCGCGTCCTCTTCCGCCGACAAGCGTGCACCGAAGCGGGAGGGTTGCGGTTCCCAAGGTGGCAGGCGAGCCGGCGCCGCTGGGCGAACCCGTGCGGGCGCCCGCTCCGCCGCAGATGAGCGCATGCTTCTCGTCGACGGCATCGAGGTGCGCCTTTCCCGCAAGCGTGTAAAAAACCTCAACCTGAGGATCGCGCGCGACGGATCGCACGTGGACGTGTCGGCGCCGTCGTGGGTGAGCGAAGACGAGGTGCGCGACTTCGTTCGGCGCAAGGCGGCATGGATCGAGTCGCATCTTGCCCAGGCAGTTGATACTCCCATGGCGCGTGCGGCCAAGGCGACTCCCGAAGAAGTCGCCGCATGGCGCGAGGTTGTTTCCGCCTGTGTGCCCGCGCTCATCGCGGCGTGGGAGCCGATCATGGGGGTGCGCGCGGGCAAGATCGCGTATCGCAACATGACGAGCCGCTGGGGCAGTTGCCAACCGGCGACAGGGCGCATCTGCATCAACGTGCGGTTGGCGCTTTATCCGCCGGAATGCTTGGAATATGTGGTCGTCCACGAGCTGTGTCACTTGTTGGAGCGCGGCCACGGTCCAATGTTTCACCAGCTCATGGACGCGTTTATGCCCGATTGGAAGCAGCGCCGCGCGAAGCTGCGCTAAGGGGCGTCCCTTCCAGCGAGCGTCCAGGCATGCCCGCCTGCGCCCGCGTACGCGCGATCCCTTGCGCTCCCGCAGAGATGTCCGCGACCTCCCAGCCTGTGTTGAGATGAAACGTGACAAAAAGGCGCGAAACACAACGAAAATCGTGCAACGATGGAAAAACGATTATTCCTTCTTGCGGTGCGAGTTAAGTTTTTGAGGAAAAACAGCCGAGAAATCTGCTAGCGAAGGAAAAGGGCCCTTCGGTATGCTTGCGGGTGTCTAAGCCAAAGCAAGCAAGAGAAAGGCCCTTCACGATGAATCTTACCACGCGCGCCGAC